>DBFVHV010000033.1:0-12944 GCA_048524165.1 Streptococcus sp. | reverse complement strand
CCTGCTTTATTTTCATTCAAAAAATGACGAATGCGATCAAGTTTAGACATAGAAAAAACTCCTTTGTATTTCTTACACTCATTCTGTCACTTTTATAGGGAAAATGCAAGCTGTTTTTGACTTTTCATTAAATCATTTGCTTTCATTGAGGTTTTTAATCTTATAAGTTATAAGCGATGAATAGTCATGAAAACACGAAATGATAGCCCAATTTCTGAAATGGCTTTCTTTCCCGTAGCTAGTGAAAGGGAATCCCTTTCATTTTTTTGTAAAAAATCAGTCAAAATAATTGAAAGTGTTTTCAGAATCTGATACAATTAGCGTGAAAGAGTGAGCATAAAATGAGAAAGGAAGTGTTTTTATGAATACTGATGAAACAATCACTATTTATGACGTTGCGCGTGAGGCAGGCGTTTCGATGGCGACTGTGTCTCGTGTGGTAAATGGAAATAAAAATGTAAAAGAAAACACCCGAAAAAAAGTGCTTGAGGTCATTGATCGTTTGGATTATCGTCCAAATGCGGTTGCGCGTGGCTTGGCGAGTAAGAAAACCACTACTGTAGGAGTTGTCATCCCAAATATTGCAAATAGCTATTTTGCTACTTTGGCTAAAGGTATTGATGATATTGCAACTATGTACAAGTACAATATTGTTCTTGCATCTAGTGATGAAAATGACGATCACGAAGTTACCGTGATTAACTCTCTATTTGCCAAACAAGTAGATGGTATCATCTTCATGGGTTACCACTTGACGGAAAAAATTCGTGCAGAATTTTCTCGTACCCGTACGCCGATTGTTCTAGCAGGAACAGTTGACCTCGAAAACCAATTACCAAGTGTTAACATCGACTATAAACTTGCCGTTGAGGATTGTGTAACGCAACTTGCTAAAAATAATGAAAAGGTTGCCTTTGTATCAGGACCACTAATCGATGATATTAATGGCAAACTACGTTTGGCTGGGTATAAGGCTGGACTTGAAAAGAATAATTTGCGCTACAACGAAGGACTTGTCTTTGAAGCCAAATATAGCTATAAAGATGGCTTTGAGTTAGCACAACGTGTCTTGAACTCTGGTGCCACTGCTGCCTATGTTGGAGACGATGAATTGGCTGCAGGTCTCTTAAATGGTCTCTTTGCTGCAGGCAAATCAGTTCCAGAAGACTTCGAAATCATCACAAGCAATGATTCACCGATTACAAGCTACACACGCCCAAACCTTTCTAGTATAAACCATCCTCTCTATGATTTAGGGGCAGTTAGCATGCGTATGTTGACCAAAATTATGAATAAGGAAGAACTTGAAGAAAAAGACGTTCTTCTTAATCATGGCATAACTTTACGTCAGTCAACAAAATAAAAAAGGAGTTGGGACATCAGTTTGTCTCAACTTCTCTTTTTTAGAAAAAAGGAGAATGAATGACTTTTGAGGATGCTTATTTTAAACAGAAAGTCCTAAAACATGAAAGCCTAGAGCCTTTTGGTTTTATCACTACTGAAAAAGGTTACGAGCTCAGAAAACCGCTAATGGATGAAGAACTTGAGGCACGACTATTCATTGATTTTGACGGTAAGTTGACAGGGCAGGTTGTTGATATTGAATTTGATGAGTCTTATGACACTTTTCGAAGCCCTTACGCAACTGGAACCTACGTTGGTCAAGTCAGAGAAGCTTATGGAGATCTCCTGTCGCAAGTAGCTGATTTTTGTTATGACGATCAATTGTTTTCATCCTCGCAAGCTAATCGTCTGGCTAATTTTATAGTTAAGGAATTTTCAGACCAAGCTGACCATCCTTTTGAGAAATATCCAGACTATCTTTCCTTTCGAGTTGATGGTAAGTGGTATGCCTTATTTTTCCCTCTTAAGGGGGAGAAACTAGGGCTTAGTGGAGAAAAGGCGGATTTAGTCTATGATGTGGTTAACCTTAAGGTCGATCCAAGTCAGATGGATAAGCTCTTAGACTTAGATGGAATCTTTCCTAGTTACCATATGTCCAAGAAGACTTGGATTAGCCTTGTTTTAGATGAGACAATTCCAGACCAAACGATTTTTAAGCTCCTTAGAGAGAGTCGTTCTCTGGTTGCTCCTAAGCATCTTAGGAAGGCTTCAGAGCCACACTACTGGATTATCCCAGTAAATCTAAAATACTACGATATCGGGGAGGAGTTCTCAGCAAGTGAGGATATTCTTTGGACCCAGAAGGCCAGTATGCAAAAAGGGGACTTCGTTGCAATCTATATTACGGCACCTACCAAGGCCATCCGTTACCTCTGTCAGGTTTTAGAAGCTAATATACCTAATCAAGGTTATCGTGATGAAGAGAGTATTAAGGAATTGATGCGAATTAAACCGTTATACACCTTTAATGATACTGATTTTAACAGTGAAAGGCTAAAGTGCTTTGGTATCAAAACTGTCCGAGGTCCACGACATATGACTGATGACTTGGTTCAGGCCCTGTCCCCTTACTTAAAAGGAAAATAAAAGGAGGAGATTATGCGAATTCTGATTGCACCTGATTCGTTTAAGGAAAGTTTATCTGCAAAAGAGGTTGCCTTAGCTCTTAAATTGGGCTTTGAAAAGGCCTTACCCGACGCTGATTTTGACCTCATGCCAATAGGTGATGGTGGCGAAGGTACCTTAGATGCTCTTGCTGAAAATCTAAATCTTGAGAAGAAAACTGTTAAGATTTCACATGCTTATACTGGTGATGGCTCTGTCACCTATGCTAGTAATGGGCAAACCGCCATTTTTGAAATGGCTGGGATTTGTGGCTTGGAGCAGGTACCTAAGGATAAACGCAATCCCCTTTGTATAACAACCCAGGGGGTCGGTGAACTGATTGTTCACTTGGTTAAATCTGGTATTCGTGATGTTATTATAGGTGTAGGCGGATCTGCTACTAATGATGGCGGAATTGGTATGGCTTATGGATTAGGTTACCGTTTTTATGATTCTGAGGGGCAGGAGCTTGAGCCAATAGGTGCCAATCTTGGCCTCGTTAAAAAGGTGTCTTCTAAAAATAAGCTTGATTTATCTAATGTAACTATTCGTCTTATCACCGATGTGGATAATCCCTTGTGTGGTTTAAATGGGGCAACCTATATTTTTGGGGGTCAAAAGGGTTTGGCGCCTTCACAAGTTAAAAAGGTTGACCAAGACATGGCTCAATTCTACCAAGGCTTTGCTCCTGAGGTTCCAAAACTGGCTGGTTCAGGTGCTGGAGGGGGAATGGCAGCAGGAATGGTAGCCTTTGCAGGAGCAGAAATTAAGTCGGGGATTGATTTTGTACTGGATTGTGTCGATTTTGACCAGCGTGTGAAAACAGCTGATTTGGTTATTGTTGGGGAAGGACGTATGGATAGTCAGTCCTTATCTGGTAAAGCACCAGTAGGTGTAGCTAAACGAACACCATCGGCTATCCCCGTTATCGCTATTTGTGGCAGTTTGAAGGATGACTTACCTGATTTTCCAGTAGGGGGCATTTCAGCTGCTTTTCCAATTATTGGTCAATTAAGTGACTTGGATCAAATCCTGTCTTCTGCTAAGGAGAACCTCTATCGAACAGGACTCAATATTGGTAACCTCGTCAAGTTGAGTCAGTCATTGTGATATAAGAAAAAGCTGACCAAGGGCCAGCTCAGATTGAAGACTTTCCTTAGGTAATATCGGACGTCAGCGACCTTTTTCGAAGTTCCATGACTACCTTGTGAGTCTGAGGTTTCAAAACATTTGAACGCCTGAAACGATATGGTTTCAGGCGTTTTTATCGCGTCAGAAAGTCTCGATATATGCTCACTTCGATTGAAAAATAGGATCATTCCACTTTTTTCAGAACTTCCTAGCTTATGACGTCTTCAAAATAGTTTGTCTACGTTCTGGAATCTGACCTTCTGTCAGATGTTATTATTTTCCAAATAATTTCGCAAAAAATCCCTTTTTTTCAATGATTTGCTTAGTTTGCTTAGAAGCTAGAATATCAGGATAGAGCTCTGAGAATAGTACCTTATCAAGATTTTCCGCCTTATCACTATGCACAACAATACCATAAGGTGAGTGTGCTTTTGCTTCATCCACAATAGTGGCAGAAATATTTAGTGTTTGAGCGCCCTTGATATAGGTGAACTGTGTCTGATCAGATAGGTTAGGTGAAAGCTTTAGACTAAGGTTAGGGTAAACTGCTAATAACTCCTTTAAAATCAATGGAAAGTGTTCTATTACAGTTTTCTTTTCAGCATTTTCCAATAGAACAGCTAGGACTACACGTTCTGCATAGGTACCAAAATACTGACGAAGTTCATCGGGATTCAGGCGTTTTTCGCCACTGGCGCATTGGAGCACTTTGTTTTCAAGTGAAGTCATAGGGAATCTCCTGTCTCTTTTCTATTTACCATTATACAATATTTTGAATTCCTTTTCATTTGACTTGTTTTTCTGAGATTTTCAAAAATAATTGAAAATATTAAAAAATAGAAAATCGCAAGAAAATTCTGGTTTTAATTTGCTTAAGCCTTGATATTATGGTAATATATAGGTGTAAAAAATTTTAACTCATAAGGAGAGTATTGTAATGTCAATTATTACTGATGTTTACGCACGCGAAGTCCTTGACTCACGCGGTAACCCAACACTTGAAGTAGAAGTTTACACTGAATCTGGTGCATTCGGTCGCGGTATGGTTCCTTCAGGAGCTTCAACTGGTGAACACGAAGCAGTAGAACTTCGTGATGGTGACAAAGCTCGTTACGGTGGTCTTGGTACTCAAAAAGCAGTTGATAACGTAAACAACGTTATTGCTGAGCACATCATCGGATTCGACGTACGTGATCAACAAGGTATTGACCGCGCAATGATCGCTCTTGACGGTACTCCAAACAAAGGTAAACTTGGTGCCAACGCTATTCTTGGTGTGTCTATCGCTGTAGCACGCGCAGCTGCTGACTACCTTGAAGTTCCACTTTACAGCTACCTTGGCGGATTCAACACTAAAGTTCTTCCAACTCCAATGATGAACATCATCAACGGTGGTTCTCACTCAGACGCTCCAATCGCTTTCCAAGAATTTATGATTGTACCTGCTGGTGCACCAACATTCAAAGAAGCTCTTCGTTGGGGTGCTGAAATCTTCCACGCACTTAAGAAAATCCTTAAAGAACGTGGACTTGAAACAGCCGTAGGTGACGAAGGTGGTTTCGCACCTCGTTTCGACGGAACTGAAGATGGTGTTGAAACTATCATCAAAGCTATCGAAGCTGCTGGATATGTACCAGGTAAAGACGTATTTATCGGATTTGACTGTGCATCATCTGAATTCTACGATGCAGAACGTAAAGTTTACGACTACACTAAATTTGAAGGTGAAGGCGCTGCTGTTCGTACTGCTGCAGAACAAATCGACTACCTTGAAGAATTGGTTAACAAATACCCAATCATCACTATCGAAGATGGTATGGACGAAAACGACTGGGACGGTTGGAAAGCTCTTACTGAACGTCTTGGTGGTAAAGTTCAATTGGTTGGTGACGACTTCTTCGTAACTAACACAGCTTACCTTGAAAAAGGTATTGCAGAACACGCTGCTAACTCAATCCTTATCAAAGTTAACCAAATCGGTACTTTGACTGAAACTTTTGACGCTATCGAAATGGCGAAAGAAGCTGGATACACAGCAGTAGTATCACACCGTTCAGGTGAAACTGAAGATTCAACAATCGCTGATATTGCAGTTGCAACTAACGCTGGTCAAATCAAGACAGGTTCATTGTCACGTACTGACCGTATCGCTAAATACAACCAATTGCTTCGTATCGAAGACCAACTTGGTGAAGTTGCAGAATACCGTGGTTTGAAATCATTCTACAACTTGAAAAAATAATTCTATAGTAATATAGAATGGAAAGAGGTTCCTTGGGGAATCTCTTTTTTGGTCTTCTGAAAAATATAATCTCAAACTATAATATTTCTGTGTTTCAATAGGTCATCTGAATAAAAAAAATCCCCTCAAGGGGGACTTTAGGCTTAGAATAAGCCCTTAATCTTGTCTAAAGCTCCGCTTACCATTTCGTTGCCTGAAACGAGAGATTTAGCTTGGTTGAAGTACTCGCCTAAATCATCTTTGTTTTCCTCAACAAACTTTTTAGCCGCTTCAAAATCTTTTTTCTCGATCATTTCTTTCACTTGGTTAAATAATTCCATTGGATTCATATCAGTTCTCCTATATAAGTTTTGTTATGATTCTTATTTAATCATGGTTGGAGAAAACTAGCAAGAAATATGTCTGAGTCAGGTCGTTGAAGAGTTGATTATGTAGAGATATGGTTGATTTAATCTAAAAAGACAGTCCGATTAGAACTGTCTTTTTAGGCTTATTCTTGTGCAGCTGTAGTTTCTTGACTAGATGAGCTTTCTTCTGTTGAGCTTGAGCTTGATTCAGGTTCAACAGGATGTAATTCCTTGTAAGATGGTGTCTTGAATAGGTCAGCTGTTGATTTATTGCCTTTTTGTTTGTAGAGGCTTGTTGATTTATCTTTCAGCTTTTTATTGATTTCTTTCAGTTGATCCATCTGTTTAGTGTAGGAAATTGTGCTAGAATCAAGAGGATTTAAACCATCTGGCGTGTAGAATCGAAGGAGGTCACCTGTTTGGACTGCATCACTCATTGATAACTGGGTTGCAACCGCCTTACGAATAGCCTCATTTTCCTTTTTAGTAGTCTCATCAGGGTTAGTAATTTCTTCTCCTGTTTGAGTGTTATAGAGTCTACCAGAGTAGCTAGTGTATTGAGGTGTAACATATTGACCTGAGGTTCTAAATGCGACAGTTTGCTTATTATCAGGAGATAGGAGGTCTTGTCCCATCTGGATATAAGAGCTAGTGTCAACACCAAGAATGTGAAGGAGGGTTGGGAGGGCATCAACTTCACCACCAAATGTGTTAGAGATGCCACCTCCAGTATATCCTGGGATGTGAATCATGTAAGGGACACGTTGAAGCATGGCTTTATCATAATTTGACCAAGTCTCAGGGTTCTTCCCGAGCAGTTCCGCTAGATTACTGCTTCGCGTATCAGAGATACCGTAGTGGTCACCATACATAACAATAATCGAATTATCATAAAGGCCAGTTTCCTTAAGGTAATCAAAGAAGTCTTTGATTGCAGAGTCAAGATAGTTGGCTGTTGCAAAATACCCGTTAACTGTTTCGTCTTTTGTGTCAGCGAGTGGGAAACCTTGTTCTTTTTTGTCGCCTGACAGAGATGTGTATGGGTAGTGGTTAGATACGGTTAGGTATTTAACATAGAAAGGCTGTTGCATTTGTTCCAGATATTTGATGGAATCTGGAAACATGTACTTGTCATTAAGACCGTATTGGAAGGAATTTTCATCGGTTTTCTCAGTGAAAGCTGACGAGTCAAAGAAGTAGTTATACCCCCACTGTTTGTAGGTGTTATTGCGATTCCAGAAGGATCCAGTGTTTCCGTGGAAAACGGCTGAAGTATAGCCACCTGTTTGAGCTAGGATAGATGGTGCAGCGTAGGCTGTATTGGTACCACCGTAGTTTACCATGTATGACCCTGTACTTAGTCCGAAGAGTGATGTTTCCATCAAGGTTTCAGCATCAGAAGTTTTTCCTGATTTAACTTGGTGGAAGAAGTTTGAAAAGGCTAGGGTTTCATTTGAGTGGTAAATGGAATTGAGGAATGGTGTTACTTCATAAGACTGACCATCTACTTGGAGCTTGTAATCAATAAGAAACTGTTGGAAACTCTCCAAGTGAATAACGATAACGTTTCTTCCTTTAGCGATTCCGTAGTACTTAGGATCGGGTGCTGCATAGTGCTCCTTAACATAAGCTTCAACCTTTTTCATGTCGTCTGCTGTTGCGGATGAACGAGCTTGTGAAGCTTGATACGTTAAGTTACCGGAATAAGCTGTAAAGAAAGGAATCCCCATAGCACGAACAATATAGTTGTTTGAGAAACCACGTGTCAGTAACTCACCACGGTTAACTTCTGCTAAAAATAGGTTAACTGAGAGAAGGAGTGTCGACAGTGCGGTGACGGCAAAACTAGCTCGTTTATTAAATGGCTTACTATCCGTTTTTAGTTTTTTCCTAAAACCAGCATAGATGAAGAAAGGAATATCAATCAGATAAAAGATATAACTTGGTTCAAGAAGGTTCTTAGCTGAGTCTCCCAGTCCTGCTGCTGAACTAGAACTTGCCAGGATGGTATTTACAGTGATGAAATCTGTAAACTCTCCAAAGTAAATGACATTAGCAATAAGCAGGAGATTAAGGATGACATAAATAGCAATTGTTGTGCTATAAAAGAAACGTCGTTTCTTGAAGTAAAGGCCTAACCCTAGTAGCATTAATCCCATTGGGATAGGGTTAATCAGCGAAAGCATAACCTGATATCTGCTTTCCAACTCAAGATTAATGTTGACGAAATAAGCGAATATGGTTTTTAGCCAGTAAAAGAAGAGTAACAAGAGCACAAAGCCGAGTCTTGATGAAACTCCCTTCCAAAAGGCTTCATTTATTTTTTTCAAAGTAATACTTCCTTTGATTCTATATTATCTTATTCATTATACCAAATAACAAAATGACTCTCAAAAATTTACTGCCATAGAGTGTCATATTCCTTGACATATAATTGACAAAATCTAGTTACGAAACAGAAATAATAGCATTTTTTTGGTATAATAGTAACATGAGTATATTGACGGTAAGTCCCTTTGCGGCGAAAAAAATCAAACAAGGAAAACAGCTTCTTTTAGCCGAAGATTTTCCAAATATAGCTGAAAACAATCAGTTGATTTATCTTTATAGCCAATCCAAAGAATTTTTAGGAACGGGCTATTTGTCGAGTCAAAATAAGGGGATTGGTTGGTTTCTGTCCCCTAAAAAACAAAAATTGACAGTGAGCTATTTTCAGGGGCTTTTTGAGAAGGCAAAGGCCAAACGTCAATCCTATTATGATAATGATTTAACGACGGCTTTTCGTCTTTTCAACCAAGATGGTGATGATTTTGGTGGTCTAACGATTGATTTGTATGGAGATTATGCCCTCTTTTCATGGTACAATGCCTTTGTTTATTCCATGAAGGATATTATTGTAGAGGCTTTTCAAATGGTCTTTCCGGAGGTTTTTGGAGGCTATGAAAAAATCCGTTTCAAGGGTCTTGATTTTGAGTCAGACCATCTTTATGGACAAGAGGCAGCTGATACCTTCACTATCTTGGAGAATGGGGTAACTTATGAAGTTTTCCTAAACGATGGGCTAATGACAGGGATTTTCCTTGACCAGCATGAGGTGCGTGATGGTTTAGTTAATGGTTTAGCCTTGGGCAAATCAGTTTTGAATATGTTCTCCTATACGGCTGCTTTTTCAGTTGCTGCAGCTATGGGGGGAGCGGTCGAAACGACATCGGTGGATTTGGCAAAACGTTCACGTGAGTTATCCACGGCTCATTTTGAAGCTAATGGCTTCAGTATGGAAAATCATCGTTTGGTTGTGATGGATGTTTTTGATTATTTCAAATATGCCAAGAAAAAGGGCTTATCTTATGACCTTATCGTTATCGATCCGCCAAGCTTTGCTCGAAACAAGAAACGCACTTTCTCAGCAAATAAAGATTACCACAAGTTAATTGCGCAGAGTCTTGATATTCTATCAGAGTATGGGACCATTATTGCAAGTACCAATGCAGCTAATATGACAGTGCAACAGTTTAGAAAGCAACTGCGTAAGGGATTGGGAGATGTTTCAGCGGACTTTGTTAACTTGCAACAATTGCCAGCGGATTTTGCCGTCAATCCTAATGATTCAACATCAAATTATTTGAAAGTATACACAATAAAGGTAAATAAATGAAAATTGTAGTTCCGATTATGCCGACTAGTTTAGAGGAAGCACAAGCGCTTGAACTGTCTCGTTTTGATGGCGCAGACATTATTGAATGGCGTGCAGATTTTTTAGATAAGCATAGTATCTTAACAGTTGCTCCAGCTATTTTCGAGAAATTCGCAGGCTTTGAGATTGTTTTTACCATCCGTACGACACGTGAAGGTGGAAAGCTTGAGTTAACTGATGCGGAATATGTTGCACTGATTAAGGATGTCGCTGCTATCTATTCGCCAGATTATATTGATTTTGAGTATTTCACACGCAAGGAAGTCTTTGACCAGATGCTCGAATTTTCAAACTTGGTTTTGTCTTATCATAACTTTGAGGAGACGCCTGAAAACCTAATGGAACTTTTGTCTGAGATGACTAACTTGACACCAAGAGTTGTTAAAGTAGCCGTTATGCCTAAGCACGAGCAGGATGTCCTTGACCTTATGAATTTTACACGCGGCTTTAAGGCCTTTAATCCTGAACAAGAGTTTGTAACCATGTCAATGGGTAAGTTAGGTCGTTTGTCACGTTTGGCGGGCGACTTGGTGGGGTCATCATGGACTTTTGCTAGTCTTGACAATGCCAGCGCACCGGGACAAGTTGCTCTTGCGGACATGTGTAGGATTAGGGAGGTTTTGGATGCAGATTGATGGACACACACGCTTAGCAGCTGTTGTTGCCAATCCTATCAAGCATTCGATTTCTCCTTTCATTCATAATTCAGCCTTCGAAAAGACACAAGTTAATGGGGTTTATGTAGCTTGGGAAATTCCAGAGTCAGACCTGGCTGAGACAGTTGAAAATATTAGACGTTACGATATGTTCGGTATCAACTTGTCTATGCCCTATAAGGAAAAGGTCATTCCATTTTTGGATGAGCTTAGTCCTGCGGCCCAACTGATTGGCGCAGTCAATACGGTTGTAAATCGTGATGGTCGTTTGATTGGCCATAATACAGATGGCTTTGGCTTTTTTGTTAGTTTAAAGAATTTCAATCCTAAAGATGCTCGTATTATGATTTTGGGTGCTGGTGGTGCGGCTAAATCTATTGTGACGCAGGCAGTTCTTGATGGTGCCAAAAAAGTTAGTATCTATGTCCGACCTCAATCCTTGGACAAGGCAAAAGAAAGCTTTAGAACCTTGCTTGATCAAACCGCTTGCCGCTTGGAATTTCATGATTTAACTGATGCTGACCACTTCCAAGAGGAATTAAGTCAGACCGATTTATTGGTCAATGCGACGTGTGTGGGTATGGATGGTGAGTCATTGCCCATTCCTACAGATACAAGATTTCCTAAGGGAATTTTAGTTGCGGATATCATTTACCAGCCTTTTGAAACACCTTTCTTGGCCTTGGCAAGGAAACAGGAGATAGAGGCTGTGAATGGACTTGGTATGTTACTTTATCAAGCAGCAGGTGCCTTTAAACTATGGACAGGTGAGAACATGCCAACAGACGCTATTTGGCAGGAATTAGAAAACATTTACAATAGCTAGGAGGGGACGACGATGAAACTAGAGGTAAATTTAACACAAAACCCTTATGACATTATCATTGAAAAGGGAGCTCTTAAGATGGTAGGCCAATGGGTCAAGTCACTTTGGGAACCACAAAAGATTGCACTTATTACAGACAATCATGTTGGAGGCCTATATGCAGAAAAAGTTAAGCTTAGCTTGGAGCACGAAGGTTTTGAGGTTGTCGTTTTTGATTTCCTAGAAGGTGAAGCGAGTAAAAATCTTAAGACTGTTAACAAGGCTTATGAGTTTTTGATTAAGAATGGTATGACTCGCAGTGATGGGATTGTCGCTCTTGGTGGTGGCGTTGTTGGAGACTTAGTAGGATTTGTCGCTTCAACCTATATGCGTGGAATTCATTTCGTTCAAGTTCCAACCAGTCTAACTGCCCAAGTAGATTCATCTATTGGCGGAAAGACAGGTGTGAATACTCCTTTTGCCAAAAATATCGTGGGAACTTTTGCTCAGCCTGATGGGGTTTTAATTGATCCTAATGTACTTGAGACACTTGGTAAACGTGAATTGATTGAAGGTATGGGTGAGGTTGTCAAATATGGTTTGATTGACGATCCTGAACTTTGGCAGCTCCTTGATAGCATTGATGGTTCGGTTCATAGTATTTTGGAAAACTCAGAGACCATCATTTACCGTTCATGTAACGTTAAGCGTAAAATTGTGGTTGAAGATGAGTTTGAAGGTGGCGTCCGTATGTACCTAAACTTTGGTCATACGATTGGGCATGCCGTCGAACAAACAGCTGGTTACGGTAAAGTTATGCATGGTGAAGCTGTGGCTATTGGAATGGTTCAGATTTCTCGTGTTGCTGAGGAAAAAGGCCTAATGCCTCAGGGCATCACACGCCAAATTGCTGAGATGTGTGTTAAATTTGGTTTGCCAGTGGACTATGAGCCATGGCGTGTTGAGGAGCTTTATACAGCTCTCACACATGACAAAAAAGCCCGTGGTAATAGCATTAAGACAGTTATCGTTCCAGAGATTGGTAAGGCAGCTATCAATCAGATTCCCTTGGTTGAAATGAAAGAATACTTGGAGAAATAAATGAGATATTTAACAGCAGGTGAGTCTCACGGCCCACGTTTAACAGCAATTATCGAAGGTGTTCCAGCTGGTCTTCCCTTGACCGCTGAAGATATCAATGGCGATTTGAAACGCCGCCAAGGTGGTTATGGTCGTGGTGGCCGCATGAAAATTGAGTCTGATAAGGTTGAAATCACTTCTGGTGTTCGTCATGGGAAAACAACAGGGGCTCCAATCACCCTTCACGTTATCAATAAGGACCATCAAAAATGGTTGGACATCATGGCTGTGGAAGATATTGAGGACCGTTTGAAAACCAAACGTAAAATCACTCACCCACGTCCAGGCCATGCTGACTTAGTTGGTGGAATGAAATACCGTTTCGATGATTTGCGTAATTCTTTGGAACGTTCTAGTGCGCGTGAAACAACCATGCGTGTGGCAGTAGGTGCTGTTGCTAAACGTATCTTGGCTGAGCTTG
>DBFVHV010000032.1:0-2367 GCA_048524165.1 Streptococcus sp. | reverse complement strand
AAAGGGTTATTTCTTCCAATTTTGGTTTTTCGGCTCACTAATACTTATTTATTTATGCTTGCCGATATTGAAGAAGTATTTACATTCAAAAAGAAGTTATTTATACTTTATATCTGTATTAACAATTATTGGTTTGATTTTTGAATTGATAAATTTTTTGCTTCAAATGCCAGTGCAAATTTATGTTATACAGACGTTTAGATTATGGACTTGGTTCTTTTACTACATTTTAGGTGGTTTTGTAGCACAATTCAATATAGATAATTTAAAATCAATCTTTAAGGGATGGATGAAAATAGTTAGCATACTTTTGTTATTGATTTCACCGATAATATTATTTTTCATAGCAAAAACTACTTATCATAATCTTTTTGCTGAATATTTTTATGACAATCTTTTGGTAAAAGTAATTAGTTTAGGACTATTTCTTACCTTATTGACGCTAACCATTGATGCTTCTAAATATAGAATGATCTACTTGTTATCAGTCTAAACGATGGGGGTATTCATTATACATACCTATGTTATGCAAATATGGCAAAAGTTGATAGGGTTTAACATAGTAGGTGCACACTTATTTTTCCCTGTTTTTACATTAGTGATTAGTTTTCTAATAAGTATGATATTAATGAAAATCACTTATATCAATCGAATAGTTAAATTATAAAAAGGAGTTTATAATGTACGATTATCTTATCGTTGGTGCTGGTTTGTCTGGAGCAATCTTCGCACATGAAGCTACAAAACGTGGCAAAAAAGTAAAAGTGATTGACAAGCGTGATCACATCGGTGGCAATATCTACTGTGAAGATGTTGAAGGTATCAACGTTCACAAGTATGGTGCCCACATTTTCCATACCTCAAACAAAAAAGTTTGGGATTATGTCAACCAATTTGCTGAGTTTAACAACTATATCAACTCACCAATTGCTAACTACAAGGGCAGTCTTTACAATCTTCCATTTAACATGAATACCTTCTATGCTATGTGGGGCACTAAGACTCCACAAGAAGTTAAGGACAAGATTGCTGAGCAAACGGCTGATATGAAAGATGTTGAACCTAAAAACTTGGAAGAACAAGCCATCAAGTTGATTGGTCCAGATATCTATGAAAAGTTGATTAAAGGATACACGGAAAAACAATGGGGACGTTCTGCAACAGACCTTCCTCCATTTATCATCAAACGTCTTCCTGTTCGCTTGACCTTCGATAATAACTACTTTAACGACCGTTACCAAGGGATTCCAATCGGTGGTTACAATGTCATTATTGAAAACATGCTTGGCGATGTAGAAGTAGAGCTTGGGGTTGATTTCTTTGCCAATCGTGAAGAGCTGGAAGCATCAGCAGAAAAAGTAGTCTTTACAGGAATGATTGACCAGTACTTTGACTATAAGCACGGGGAGTTGGAGTACCGCAGCCTGCGTTTTGAACACGAAATCTTGGATGAGGAAAATTATCAAGGTAATGCTGTAGTCAACTACACAGAACGTGAGATTCCTTATACTCGTATCATTGAGCATAAGCACTTCGAGTATGGAACCCAACCGAAGACGGTCATCACCCGCGAATACCCAGCTGATTGGAAACGTGGAGATGAGCCATACTACCCAATCAATGATGAAAAAAACAATGCTATGTTTGCTAAGTACCAAGAAGAAGCTGAGAAAAATGACAAGGTCATCTTCTGTGGTCGTCTAGCAGACTATAAATACTACGACATGCACGTAGTCATTGAGCGTGCCTTGGAAGTCGTTGAGAAAGAATTTACTAAATGACACAAGAAAAGATTTATATCGTTGTTCTCTGGGTTGATGGTAGTGATCCAGAGTTTATCCGTGAGAAACAAGCTGTGACTGGTAAAGTTGCAGATTTGGACCAAGAAATCGACGGAGAGCAGCGTTATCGTGATTACGGGATTTTTAATTACTGGTTTCGAATGATTGAAAATCATGCCCCTTGGGTAAATCATGTTTACTTAGTCACCAATGGACAAAAACCTGAATGGTTGAACTTGGAGCATCCAAAGCTTAAGTTGGTCACTCATAAGGAATTTATCCCTAAAGAGTATCTACCTACCTATAATTCAGCGGTAATTGAACTTAATCTCCATCGGATTGAAGGCTTGTCGGAAAACTATCTCTATTTTAATGATGATATGTATTTGATCAGAGATAGTCAGCCTTCGGATTTTTATAAGAATGGGCAACCTAAGCTTTTAGCTGTATATGATGCTTTGGTTCCTTGGTCACCATTTACGAATACTTATCATAATAATGTTGAATTGATTTATCGCCATTTTCCTAATAAAAAAGCCTTAAAATCTTCACCTTGGAAATTCTTTAATTTCCGTTATGGGTCTTT
>DBFVHV010000031.1:0-3388 GCA_048524165.1 Streptococcus sp. | reverse complement strand
CCATGTCTGCCACTGGTCAGGATAAAATCAAACAAGGTTTTGGTGAAGGCGTGCCCCACTTTAGCCATGCCATTTTTAACGACATAGACAGTGTTAAGGCTCTAGCTAGCGAAGAAACAGCGGCTATTATGCTGGAGTTGGTCCAAGGAGAATCAGGTGTTCAACCGGCGGATAAGGACTTTGTTAAGGCTTTGTATGACTTTTGTAAGGAGACAGGTATTTACCTCATTGTAGATGAGGTTCAGACAGGTATTGGCCGTACTGGTAAGCTCTTTGCTTATGAACACTACGATATTGAGCCAGATATCTTTACCCTGGCCAAAGGCTTGGCAAATGGTGTGCCAGTTGGTGCCATGCTTGCCAAGTCATCTCTTGGAGGGGCTTTCTCTTACGGAAGCCACGGCTCTACTTTTGGTGGCAATAAACTATCTATGGCGGCGGCAAAGGCCACGCTTGAAGTTATGTTGGCTCCAGGTTTTCTGGACACTGCTCTTGAAAATGGGAACAAGCTACGAGCTAAATTGCAGGAGGCCTTGTCTGATAAGATGACAGTGACTACTGTGCGTGGCTTGGGTTACATGATTGGAATTGAGACTACTGGAAATCTAGCTGAACTGGTCCAGGACGCTAGAGATAAGGGATTGATTGTCTTAACTGCAGGGACAAACGTTATCCGTCTTCTGCCTCCAATCACTTTAAGTGATGCTGAAATCGAAAAAGGTGTGGCTATCCTATCAGAAATATTTGACTAGACAAGAAAAAATCACTTGATTTACAGTCAAGTGATTTCTTTTACTTATTGTCAGTAGCAATCTCGCTTAGAAGTCCTTTAGCTGTTGTTGTTGGCAGAATACGGACACGATTAAGTGAGAGAAGGCCATCATTGGCACTCGCTAATCCTTCGTTAGTTGTCAGTCCTAACTTGTAAGTTTTCTTAGCTAGATCCAGTGTTGTTTGGTTGTAGCGACCTGATGGATAAGCAATGGTATTAACCTTGGTATTGAGTTTGTCCTCAAGATAGTCAATAGAATCCGTTAATTCAGCCTTTTGCGTCGCCTTGTCAGTAACAGACAAATCAGGGTGGTTGACCGTATGAGATTGGAAGCTCATGCCGTGTGCCATCATTTCTTTCATCTGTTTAACGGTCAGATTTCCAGCGTTCCCTTTCTTGACAAAGCCAGTGATTATATTATTGGTTGCCTTCGCCTTGTATTTTTTGAGAATAGGATAGGCAATTGTATAGAAGTCTTCGTTACCATCGTCAAAGGTCAGCCAGACAACCTTCTTAGCAGGTAGGGCATTTTCAGTGAAGGCCTTATAGGCTTCTTCAGGCGTTAGGAAATAGTAACCTGCCTTCGCCAAGGCCTTGATTTGTGCTTCAAAGAGATCTGGGTCAACGATAAGGTTAGCGTTAGAGGCCTCAGATGGATCCATAACGTGAACCGCATGGTACATGAGGATAGGGATTTGGACAGGGTCATCATAGGTTTTCCACTTAGCTGTACTCTTAGATTGACTGGTCTGATCCTGTTGTTGATTGCTTGTCGACTGATCTGGTCGGTTTAGCATAAAAACGGCCAATAGGCCAAGAAGGACAAGATTTAGGACAAGCAGAAGAAGGTTCATTTTTTTTCTGTTAGCTTGATTTGTTTTTTTCTTTTGAGAAGTCATTGTATCCCCTTTCAAATAGGTCTAGCTATTATTCTAACAAAAATGGGGTGAAAATGCACAGAATTTTCAGTAAAAAAAGAATACTTGTCTCCTTAAATGGCAACAATATTCTGTCAATTCCGATAGAAATGTGGTACAATAAAAAAAATGTATGTTTTTAAGGAGAAATCATAAATGTCTATTAAAATTGGATTGCTTGGCTTTGGTACAGTAGCTAGCGGTATTCCTTTCCTCTTGAAGGAAAATGGTGAGAAGGTTCTTGCAGCTTCACGTGACCAACTTGAAATTGCCAAAGTTTTGGTAAAAGATGACGAGGAAAAAAATCGTCTTATCGCTGCCGGAAACGACTACAATTTTGTCACAAATGTTGACGAAATCCTTAACGATGAAGAGATTCAAATCGTTGTTGAATTGATGGGTCGTATCGAGCCAGCTCGTACCTTCATCACAAAAGCGCTTGAAGCAGGTAAAAACGTTGTCTCTGCCAATAAGGACTTGATTGCTACTCATGGAAAAGAGTTGATTGCTCTTGCCCAAGATAAGGGTGTAGCTTTCTACTATGAAGCTGCTGTTGCCGGCGGTATTCCAATTTTGCGTACTTTGGCTAATTCTTTGACATCTGACAAGGTGACTCGTATCCTTGGGGTGCTTAACGGTACATCTAACTTTATGATGACTAAGATGGTTGATGAAGGTTGGTCATATGAGGACGCCCTTAAGACTGCCCAAGAACTTGGTTATGCTGAAAGTGATCCAACCAACGACGTTGAAGGGATTGATGCCGCTTATAAAGCCGTTATCCTTAGCCAATTTGGTTTTGGTGCTACAATTGATTTTGACGATGTGTCTCACAAAGGAATTACGAACATCTCTACAGACGATGTAGCTGTTGCTCAAGAATTGGGTTATGTCATTAAATTGGTTGGTGATGTGCGTGAAGTAGAATCAGGTATCTCAGCAGAAGTATCACCAACATTCTTGCCAAAGAATCACCCACTAGCTAGCGTCAACGATGTTATGAATGCAGTCTTTGTTGAGTCTATCGGTATTGGTGAATCAATGTACTACGGTCCAGGTGCTGGTCAAAAACCAACAGCAACATCTGTTTTGGCAGACATTATCCGTATTGCTCGTCGTCTTTCAGATGGCAATGTTGGGAAACCATTCAACGAGTTCCGTCGTGACTTGCCATTGGCTAATCCAGCGGATGTTAAGAGCAATTATTACTTTGCCCTTGATACGCCAGACGAAAAAGGTAAAATTCTTCACTTGTCTGAAATCTTCAACTCAGAAGATATTTCATTTGAACAAGTCTTGCAACAAAAAGCAAATGGTACTACAGCTCGTATCGTTGTGATTACACACGCTATGTCTAAGACACAACTCCAAGCTGTTACTGAAAAACTTGAAGCAGCAGAGGACTTCACTGTTGTCAACACATTGAAAGTTTTGTCTAACTAATTGATAAGCCCATACTGGTGCGTATAAGAAAGGTATTCAAGGAGAAAAGTCACTAATGACTTTCCTCCTTTTGGTGTGTTATTATGAAAATTACTGTTCCAGCAACATCTGCCAATATTGGTCCAGGGTTTGATTCTGTGGGTGTTGCCGTTTCTAAATATTTGACAATTGAGGTGCTTGAACCAGCAGATGCATGGCATATTGAACATGATTTGGGAGATATTCCTTCAGATGAAAATAACCTCCTCATTTCAAC
>DBFVHV010000030.1:0-10358 GCA_048524165.1 Streptococcus sp. | reverse complement strand
CCAGACAAGGTGACACAGGTCAACTACCTCAACTATATGAGTCAACAAGGCTTTAGTGATAAGACCTATACGACAGATATGATGAGTTACGACTTAGCATCTGCTGCTGACTTGATTCAAGTTAAAATTGAGGAACGTATCGGTCGTGAGGGCAATACCACTTGGCTTCGTCAGTTGATGTCAGACTTCATCAAAACACAGCCTGGCTGGAACTCTGAGAGTGAGGACAATCTTTTAGTTGGTAAGGACCACTTGCAAGGAGGCGCTCTGACCTTCCTCAATAATAGTACGACAAGTCATGCCAATTCAGATTTCCGTCTCATGAACCGCACACCGACTAACCAAACAGGGACACGCAAATACCATATCGACCGTTCAAATGGTGGTTACGAGTTGCTCTTGGCTAACGATATCGACAACTCTAACCCTGCTGTTCAGGCTGAGCAACTAAACTGGCTCCACTACATCATGAACATTGGTTCTATCCTTGGCAATGATCCAAGTGCCAACTTTGACGGTGTCCGTATCGATGCGGTGGACAATGTGGATGCAGACCTTTTGCAGATTGCTTCTGACTACTTCAAGGAAAAATACCGTGTCGCAGATAATGAAGCCAATGCTATTGCCCACTTGTCTATCCTTGAAGCTTGGTCCTACAACGACCATCAATACAACAAGGATACCAAGGGTGCCCAGTTTTCCATTGATAATCCCTTACGCGAAACACTTTTAACGACTTTTTTGCGTAAGAGCAATTACCGTGGTGGCTTGGAGCGTGTGATTACTAACTCTCTTAACAACCGTTCAAGTGAGCAGAAACACACGCCTCGTGATGCCAACTACATTTTCGTGCGTGCCCATGATAGTGAAGTGCAAGCTGTTTTGGCTAATATCATCAGTAAGCAGATTAATCCAAAAACAGATGGTTTCACCTTCACCATGGACGAGCTCAAACAGGCCTTCGAAATCTACAATGCGGACATGCGCAAGGCTGATAAACAGTACACCCAGTACAATATCCCAGCTGCCTATGCCACAATGTTGACCAATAAAGACAGTATCACTCGTGTTTACTACGGTGATCTCTTTACCGACGATGGCCAATACATGGCTCAAAAATCACCATACTATAATGCCATCGATGCCCTGCTCCGTGCTCGTATTAAATATGTAGCAGGTGGTCAAGACATGAAGGTCACTAAGCTCAATGGCTATGAAATCATGTCATCTGTGCGTTATGGTAAGGGTGCAGAAGAAGCTAATCAACTTGGTACTGCTGAAACACGTAACCAAGGAATGCTAGTCCTAACAGCCAACCGTCCAGATATGAAGTTGGGAGCCAATGACCGTCTGGTGGTTAATATGGGAGCTGCCCACAAAAATCAAGCCTATCGTCCATTGCTTCTCAGCAAATCGACAGGGCTTGCAACCTACCTCAAGGATGCTGATGTGCCAGCTGGATTGGTTCGCTATACGGACAATCAAGGGAACTTGACCTTCACGGCAGACGATATTACTGGTCATTCAACCGTTGAAGTTTCAGGCTATTTAGCGGTTTGGGTGCCAGTAGGTGCTTCAGAAAACCAAGATGCCCGCACCAAGGCTTCGACGACTAAGAAGGGAGAGCAGGTCTTTGAATCCTCAGCAGCTCTCGACTCACAGGTCATCTATGAAGGCTTCTCAAACTTCCAAGATTTCGTTAAGACACCAAGTCAATACACCAACCATGTTATTGCACAAAACGCCAAACTCTTCAAAGAGTGGGGAATTACTTCCTTTGAATTTGCGCCACAATACGTGTCTAGTCAGGACGGCACTTTCTTGGATTCTATCATTGAAAATGGCTATGCCTTCGAAGACCGTTACGACATTGCCATGAGTAAGAACAACAAATACGGTTCGCTCAAAGACCTCATGGATGCCCTTCGTGCTCTTCATGCTGAAGGTATCACAGCCATTGCTGACTGGGTTCCAGACCAAATTTACAATCTTCCTGGAAAAGAAGTGGTAACAGCTTCTCGTACCAATAGCTACGGTACACCACGTCCAAATGCTGAAATCTACAATAGCCTCTACGCAGCTAAAACACGTACCTTTGGAAATGACTTCCAAGGCAAGTACGGTGGTGCCTTCCTTGATGAATTGAAGGCAAAATACCCGGCAATCTTTGAGCGCGTGCAGATTTCAAACGGCCGTAAATTGACTACCAATGAGAAAATCACGCAATGGTCAGCCAAGTATTTCAATGGAAGCAATATCCAAGGTACTGGAGCTCGCTATGTCCTACAAGATAATGCTACCAACCAATACTTCAGCCTTAAGGCAGGTCAAACCTTCCTTCCTAAACAAATGACTGAAATCACAGCAACTGGTTTCCGTAGGGTGGGAGATAAGGTCCAATACTTCTCAACGAGTGGCTACCTTGCCAAGAACACCTTCATTCAAGTCGGTGCCAACCAGTGGTATTACTTTGATAAGAACGGCAACATGGTCACAGGTGAACAGGTCATTGATGGCAAGAAATACTTCTTCCTAGACAATGGTCTCCAGCTACGTCATGTCCTTCGCCAAGGCAGTGATGGTCACGTCTATTACTACGATCCTAAAGGGGTTCAGGCCTTTAACGGATTCTATGACTTTGCGGGTCCTCGCCAAGACGTTCGCTATTTTGATGGCAACGGTCAAATGTATCGTGGCCTCCACGACATGTATGGCACAACCTTCTATTTTGATGAAAAGACTGGTATTCAAGACAAAGACAAGTTCATCCGTTTTGCGGACGGACGCACGCGTTACTTCATCCCAGATACAGGAAATCTCGCAGTCAACCGTTTTGCGCAAAATCCTGAGAACAAGGCTTGGTATTACCTCGATAGCAACGGTTATGCCGTGACAGGACTACAAACCATTAACGGTAAGCAGTATTACTTTGACAATGGAGGCCGTCAGGTTAAGGGACACTTTGTCACAATCAATAACCAACGTTACTTCCTTGATGGTGATAGCGGTGAAATTGCTCGCTCACGCTTTGTGACGGAAAACAACAAGTGGTACTATGTCGATGGCAATGGTAAACTGGTTAAAGGTGCTCAGGTCATCAATGGTAATCACTACTATTTCAACAATGATTATAGCCAAGTCAAGGGTGCCTGGGCCAACGGCCGTTACTATGATGGTGACTCAGGTCAGGCCGTAAGCAACCGCTTTGTCCAAGTTGGTGCCAACAAATGGGCTTACCTCAACCAAAATGGTCAAAAGGTAGTTGGTCTCCAACATATCAATGGTAAACTTTACTACTTTGAAGGCAACGGTGTCCAAGCTAAAGGGAAACTTCTGACATACAGAGGCAAGAAATACTACTTTGATGCCAATAGTGGTGAAGCCGTAACCAATCGCTTTATCCAAGTTTATCGTGGTGTTTGGTATTACTTTAACACCTCAGGACAAGCAGTAACAGGTGAGCAAGTCATCAACGGTCAACACCTCTACTTTGACGCTTCAGGCCGTCAGGTCAAAGGCCGTTACGTTTGGGTTAAAGGTCAACGCCGTTACTATGACGCCAATACTGGAGCTTGGGTCAGAAATCGATAAGGGGCAGAAGAAAATGTGATTTTGGGACTATCCTAGATGCTTTTAGATTAAAATTCAGTAGGTACCTTCCCAGTCTCACCGCTTTTAAGCACTTGAAACATTTTGTTTCAAGTGCTTTTCTTTTATTACTATCTCTTGATATGCCAAGCAGATTGTAAGCAAAAAATGAGTTTGATTAAGAGAATCGTCAATAGACTGCTTACTTTAGCTTTAAATTATGCTCAGTCATTCTAATGAAGAAGGTGGTGAAAGTGCTAAAAGTCTGAATTTCTGTGTTCTTTTTAAAAAATCCGAGCGTTTTTTGGGAACGTTTTCTAACGTATAAAAGGCTTAACCATATATCTTAGACTTGTTTTTTGAAAATTATTATGGGCATAAGGTTAGTCTTATGAGATTAGAGTTATGGCTCTGTAATTGTATTCGTTTCCAATATCCCTTATCATAGTATGTAGAAGTAAGTTATATTGAAAGGTTTATGTTATGGAAAAGAAAGTTGGATTTAAGTTACACAAGGTCAAGAAAAATTGGGTAACCATTGGAGTTAGTACGTTGTCTATGGTTGCACTTGCGGGTGGAGCCTTTTTATCAGACCAATCTGCACAAGCAGATGAAGTATCACTTCCTAATGGTGAAGGTTTTGAACAAACGGATGCTGGGATTGAATCAAGTGCATCGTTGATTAATGAAAGCTATTCGCCAACCTTAACAGAAGGTGCTACTTATGTGTCAGCAGTGCCATCTAACTATGGAAGTCAAACAAGCACAGGCTACGAGTCGTCATCATCTGTTTCAACAGGAGGCTCATCTCAGACTGTAGTTGGTGGTGGAGCTGGTCAAGTTAGTTCATCACAAACTTCACAAGTAGTAGGAACACAAAACTCTAATTCATCACAAACGGGTTCTGCTTATCAATCAAGTAGCAGTTCGTCATCAGTAAGTGCTAGTGCATCAAGTTCATCAAGCTCATCAAGCTCAGCTTGGTATTCTTACTCGTCGTCATCATCATGGTCATCATCGTCATCGTCAGCTAGCGGTTTTGCGACAATTACAACTAGTTCTTCAGACTCAAATGGCATCCGTTGGAATGGTGGTCGAAACACGACTATCACCATCACGGCTTCAGGAACTACACCGAATGTTACTATCGTTTCGAATTCTAATAAACTGTTTCCAAATATATCAGTAGGGCATTCGAATGGTTCAAATGCTAATGTTACTATCATTTCGCAAGGTAACCAGCAAAATAACTCAGGTTATCAAATCATCTCAGGTGAGACTAAACCAAGTGTTGATTCAAACAATGCTAAGTCTTCATTTGTACGTGTAGGCGAAAATCAATGGTATTATTACGATCAATATGGCCAAAAGGTTAAGGGTGAGAAGGTTATCGATGGTAAGGCTTATTACTTCCTTGAAAATGGTCTTCAAGCTCGTGACTCACTTGTTAAGGGTAGCGATGGCTATACCTATTACTACGATAAAAACGGTGTGAAAGCTATCAATGGCTTCTACGATTTTGCAGGTTACCGTAAAGATGTGCGCTATTTCGATTGTTATGGACACATGGCAACTGGCCTCGTTGAAATGTCTGGTGTGACCTTCTATTTTGATACACAAACAGGTATCCAAGCTAAAGATAAATTTATTCGTTTCTCAGATGGACGTATTCGTTACTTCATCCCTGATACTGGTAATATGGCTGTAAATACCTTTGTTCAAAATAAAGAAAACCAAGCTTGGTACTACCTTGATGAGCACGGTTACGCTGTGACAGGTAAACGTATCATCAACGGTAAGGAATACTGCTTTGACTCAGAAGGTCGTCAAATCAAAGGTCAGATGATGCAACAAGGCAACAAGCAATACTACATTTCTGCCCAAACTGGTGAAATGGCTGTTTCACGCTTTATCTTTGAAAATAACAACTGGTATTATGCGGATGCTTTTGGTTGCCTAGTTCAAGGTGCAAAAGTGATTGATGGTAAACTCTATTACTTCAATAAAGACCATAGCCAGCTAAAAGGTGGCTGGGCTGAAGGCCGTTACTATGATGCCGTCACTGGTCAAGCAGTAATCAACCAATTCATTCAAATTGCAGCTAACCAATGGGCTTACCTTAACCAAGATGGTCACAAAGTAACAGGGCTTCAAAATATTAACAATAAAGTTTACTATTTTGGTAGCAATGGTGCTCAAGTCAAAGGTAAATTGCTCACTGTCCAAGGTAAGAAATGTTACTTTGATGCCCACACTGGTGAGCAAGTGGTAAACCGCTTTGTCGAAGCTGCACGTGGTTGCTGGTATTACTTTAACTCAGCTGGCCAAGCAGTGACTGGACAACAGGTCATCAATGGCAAACACCTTTATTTCGATGGCTCAGGTCGTCAAGTTAAAGGACGTTATGTTTATGTTGGTGGTAAACGACTCTTCTGTGATGCCAAAACTGGTGAATTGAGACAGCGCCGCTAATTAAGATGTACTTTAAAAATCTAGAGATTATTCCCCTTTCCTGTCTAAATTATTATTATTTTACTTTGAGAACTCTAGATGATTAAATAGATCAAAAGAACCAGCATTTGCTGGTTCTTTTGATTTAGAGAAAGTTATGGTGGTCGTTTAGGTGCTTTTTTGTGCCCAAATCCTAATTATTTTCTCCCTCTCATATTCAAAAGAAGGAGCCACAGTCATGTTATAATGGTATTATATCTGTATGTAGGAAGAAAGAGTTAGAGGTAGTTATGTGAAAGTTTATTCTTAGGCGAAAAGATTTGAGAAAGCTGATAGGAATGAGTACAATCTGAGTAGAGGGTGTTTAATAGAGGAAGTTTATTAGGCAGCAGATTGAAGAAACACTAAAGGAGAAGAATCATGGTTATTTTGGCTTGGACTATCATTGTCATATTATTTATCTTCATTTCGAATTACTACTTTTATAAAACAGACTTCAGACCACGAAAATACCCATTACTCTATGCAATTATTGAAACCATAGGTGCCTTTTTCACTAGGTGGTAGTAGATGGAAGCAGTATTTTACTAGTCACCTTAATCAAACCTTCTCTTTCGTCTTAGAAAAAGAAGGTTTTTTATTTAAAATTACATTAATTTTGTAGGATGATTCTACCGTCTACAAAAGTCTAAATCCTAACGATTTTAGTTGGTTTTATGTTATCCTTAGTGCATTTGTTCACAAGGGGTATTTATTAGGCAGATTATTAAAGGACGTTTTCTGAGAAAACGAAGGTAGATACATTAAGCTGACATTATAGTTGTGTAATTGTATTCCCTAGTCAAATAGCTTATGATAGAGATAATATAAGGGAAAAAGGTAACTATTATGGAACAAAAAGTACGCTTTAAAATGCATAAAGTGAAGAAGAACTGGGTGACTATTGGGGTGACAGCACTCTCAATGGTTACTGTTGCTGGTGGAACTTTGTTGGCGGATCAACAGGTTCAGGCCGATGAGCAAAATCCTGCGAATCAGTCGGGTGATAGCAGTCAGGATTTGCTTCGAGAAGCGCCTGCCACAACTAATGATACAGCAACTACAGTAGCACCAACTATCTCAGCAGATGCTAATACTGCGAGCGTGGCTATTCCTGTCGCAGATGCGACTAGCACGACAACCGATGTTACAGATAGGGCAGTGGCTCCTGCTGCAAACACAGCGACAGTTGACACCAACTCAGGTCAAGCAGCACCAAGTACAAATGTGCAAGCAGCTGCGGCTGATACGAGTGCTACACCTACAGATACAAATAATGCGACTGCAACAGCTACTACAGACCGTGCGGCAACAACTGATACGGCAAATACAGAAGCTCGTACACGTAGTCGTCGTGCCTTGGCAGAAACTCGTGAAGCCAATACCAATACAGCGACTGGTATCCAATGGATCAACGGCAAACAATACTATGTCAATAGTGACGGTAGTGTGCGTAAGAACTTCGTCTTTGAGCAAGACGGTAAGTCTTATTACTTTGATGCTGAAACAGGGGCTCTTGCGACCAAGTCACAGGATGAATTTTCAACAGAACCTATCAAGGCGACTGTGGATTTTTCATCTGGAAACCAGCTCTACAAAAATGATGACAAATCTTTGGACCAACTGGACACCTTCATCACAGCGGATGCTTGGTACCGTCCAAAGAGCATTCTCAAGGGTGGCAAGACTTGGACCGCTTCAACCGAGGCTGACAAACGTCCACTCTTGATGGTTTGGTGGCCTGACAAGTCAACTCAGGTTAACTACCTTAACTACATGCAAAATCAAGGTCTTGGTGCGGGATTATTTTCAACTAACTCTAGTCAGGAAAGTCTAAATCAAGCTGCCAAGATGGTTCAGACTAAGATTGAAGAACGTATCGCGCGTGAAGGTAATACCAACTGGTTGCGTACAAGTATCGACCAGTTCATTAAAACTCAGCCAGGTTGGAATAGCAGTACTGAAAATAGTTCATATGACCACTTGCAAGGTGGACAGTTGCTCTTTAACAACAGTAAGGGTGATACTGGCAACCGTACTAGCCACGCCAACTCTGATTATCGCTTGCTTAACCGCACACCGACAAACCAGACTGGCACACGTAAGTATTTCAAGGACAATTCTATCGGTGGTCTTGAGTTCTTGCTTGCCAACGATATTGACAACTCAAACCCAGCTGTTCAGGCGGAGCAACTTAACTGGCTCCACTTCATGATGAATATCGGAAGTATCATGGCCAATGACCCAACAGCCAACTTTGACGGTTTGCGTGTCGATGCCTTGGACAATGTGGATGCTGACCTTCTCCAAATCGCTTCAGATTACTTCAAAGCAGCCTATGGTGTTGACAAGTCTGAAGCCAATGCAATCAAACACTTGTCATACTTGGAAGCGTGGTCTGCCAACGATCCATATTACAACAAGGACAATAAGGGGGCACAACTGCCGATTGATAATGCCCTTCGTAATGCTCTTACCAACCTTTTGATGCGTGATAAAAATACACGTATGCAGCTTGGGGACATGACGGCCTTCATCAACAGTAGTTTGAATCCACGTGGTGCTAACGATAAAAATAGTGAGCGTATGGCTAACTATATTTTCACCCGTGCCCACGATACTGAAGCCCAAACCATTATCCAACGTATCATCCGTGATCGTATTAATCCAAATCTGTTTGGCTACAATTTCACTCGTGATGAAATTAAGAAAGCCTTCGAGATTTATAACGCTGATATCAATACCGCCCATAAGACTTATGCGTCTTACAACTTGCCATCTGTCTATGCTCTCATGTTGACCAACAAGGACTCTGTGACACGTGTTTACTATGGAGACCTCTACCGTGAAGATGGTCACTACATGGCCCAAAAGACACCTTACTTTGATGCCATCGACACCCTTTTGCGTGCCCGTATCAAGTATGTAGCTGGTGGTCAAGATATGGAAGTGAAGAAAGTCGGAAATGACGGCCTCTTGACATCTGTTCGTTATGGTAAAGGTGCTAATAACAGCACTGATTGGGGAACTGCTGAAACCCGTACGCAAGGGATGGGTGTCATCATGACCAATAACTACGATTTCCGCTTGGGTAGCAATGAAACTGTAACGATGAACATGGGTAGAGCTCACCGTAATCAGCTTTACCGTCCATTACTTTTGACAACCAAAGATGGTATCAAGACCTATTTAAATGATTCTGATGTCCCTTCAAACCTTCTTAAGCGAACAGACCGAAACGGAAATTTGACCTTCAATGCCAATGATATTTTTGGTGTGGAAAACGTGCAAGTATCAGGTTACCTCGGTGTCTGGGTACCAGTCGGGGCTAAGGCTAACCAAGATGCACGTACACAGCCAAGTAACCGTGCCAATAGCGACGGTCAAGTTTACAAGTCTTCAGCAGCTCTTGATTCGCAAGTTATGTATGAAGCCTTCTCAAACTTCCAAGCTTTTGCGGACGATCAGCCAGAACTCTATATGAACCGTGTCTTGGCTAAGAACACTGACTTGCTCAAAGCTTGGGGTGTTACGTCTGTTGGACTTCCACCACAGTACGTTTCAAGTAAGGATGGTACCTTCCTTGATTCAACGATTGATAATGGTTATGCCTTTGATGACCGTTATGATATGGCCTTGAGTCAAAATAACAAGTACGGCTCACTTGAGGATCTCCTTAACGTCCTTCGAGCTCTTCACAAAAATGGTATCCAAGCCATTGCTGACTGGGTGCCAGACCAAATCTATAACCTTCCTGGTAAAGAAGTAGTTAATGCCACACGTGTAAATGGTTACGGTTATCACCAAGCGGGTTACCAAATTGTTGACCAAGCCTATGTGGCCAATACTCGTACTGATGGTACAGACTATCAAGGCAAGTACGGTGGTGCCTTCCTTGATGAGTTAAAAGCTAAGTACCCATCTATTTTCAATCGTGTCCAAATCTCAAATGGTAAGCAATTGCCTACGAATGAAAAGATTACCAAATGGTCTGCTAAGTACTTCAACGGAACCAACATCCTTGGACGAGGCATCAACTTTGTCCTTCGTGATGACAAGACCAATCAGTACTTTAATACGTCGGCCAACAGCCAACTCTTGCCTACACCACTTCGTGACACAGGTGCCATTACAAGCACTCAAGTCTTCCAACGTCGTGGACAAGATGTTTACTTCCTTCGTGATAACCAAGCCGTTAAGAATGAATTTGTTCAAGACGGTAACGGTAACTGGTATTACTTCGGTGCTGACGGTAAGATGACCAAGGGTGCTCAAACCAT
>DBFVHV010000029.1:0-2790 GCA_048524165.1 Streptococcus sp. | reverse complement strand
TTGACCAACGATTTCAGATGCTTCTTCTGGCTCTGTAAGGGTCATATCAAGACCACCAGTTACGTTAACGATAACATCTTCCGCACCATCGATAGTTGTTTCAAGAAGCGGTGAATAGATTGCTTTGCGTGCAGCTTCAACAATACGTTCTTCACCAGAACCAATACCAATACCCATAAGCGCATTACCTTTATTTGCCATAACGGTTTTCACATCAGCAAAGTCGAGGTTGATTAAACCTGGGTTGGTAATAAGGTCTGTAATACCTTGTACCCCTTGACGAAGGACATTGTCTGCTTCACTAAGGGCTTCAAGAAGTGGAGTTTTCTTATCAACGATTTCAAGAAGGTTGTTATTAGAGATAATAAGAAGAGTATCAACTTGCTCACGCAATTCTTGAATACCTTCAATAGCAAAGGCACCACGCTTATTACCTTCAAATCCAAATGGACGTGTAACCACAGCTACTGTCAATGCACCCAAGCTTTTAGCAATGCGTGCAATAAGTGGTGCTGCTCCTGTACCAGAGCCACCACCCATACCAGCATTGATAAATACCATATCATCTCCTGTAAGTGCTTCTGTAAGTGTTTCTTCACTTTCTTCAGCTGCTTTACGACCAACTTCAGGTTGACCTCCAGCACCAAGACCACGAGTCAATTTAGGACCCAATTGGATAACTGTTTCTGCTTTAGAAGAGCTGAGCGCTTGAATATCCGTATTAGCTGCAATAAATTCAACACCAGAAAGACCTTCTTCAATCATTCGGTTGATGGCATTTCCTCCACCTCCACCGACACCGATAACTTTAATTACCGCACCCTGAACTGATGCGCTATCAAATGAAAAACTCATTTTATTTCCTCGCTTTTACTAGATTCAATTAATCAAACATACTACCGAAGATTCCACGAACACGATCTCCAAGTTTTTGTTTTTGTTCATGATTTTCTTCATCAACCGGTAGAGGCACCTCAACGGTATTCTCAACTGGAATAGGTTTTGGTTGTGGAGTCACTCGAGGTGCTGGAGCAGGAGTTCTATCAAAACTCAAGCTAGGCGCCTCATTGTCGATTGGTTTACGACGAAGATACTCTTCACCAGACACAGCTTGCTGAGCAATGATATCAACTTCTGTAAGGAGACCAACATACTCAACAAGACTAATCACATTTGCAAACATTGGATTACGGATACCAACTTGGTTTGGTACATAAAGTTTAACATTTGTCTCAAAAACTTCCTGAGCAACTTCAACCACGCCCGGCATGATGGCTGTTCCTCCTACAAGGACAATACCACCAGGTAAATCAAGCAGGCGACCTCGAGTCAAGTCTTGTTTAACTCTATCCAAGATATGCTTCACACGAGCTGAGATAATCTCAGCAAGATATTTTTCAGTGATTTCGACAGGTGAATTTTCACCTACAACCTCTACCTGAACAGTTTCAGTTTCACTTGCTTCTTCAATATCAGCATTACCAAAATTAAACTTAAGCGCTTCTGCAATTTGCATAGACGTTTTCAAGACTTTTGAAATATCCTTGGTAATATATTCGCCACCTTCAGAGTAAATATTGGTAAACTGAAGTTCTTGAGCACGCATACTTGCAACAGTCGTTTGGCCACCACCCATATCAATAACAGTAGCACCAAATTCACGCTCACCTTCATTCAAGACAGCACGAGTCATTGCAAGAGGAGAGATGATGATGTTCTCAACCTGAATACCTGCACGTTCAACTGTCTTACGGAGATTGTGAAGAATTGTTGTTGGCCCTGTGTAAATGAGACCTCTCATTTCAAGACGAATCCCCATCATTCCACGAGGATCACGAATCCCTTGGAAGCCATCAACGATAAATTCTTCAGGAACTAGTGAGATAACCTCACGCTCAGGTGTAATGCTCTTAGTCAAGGCTGAGCGAACAACACTTTCAACATCTTCATCTTTGATTTCTTTTGATTCACTTGTTACAGGAATCATACCTTGTGTAGGCTCAATTTGAAGAAGATTGGCTGGAAGCCCAACATTCACTTGCTCAATCACGATACCAGCTTTTTCTTCTGCTTGCTCAATAGCTGTTTTGATTGATTTTGCTGCAGCGTCAATATCAACAATGATGCCATCTTTCACACCAGAACTCTTAACATTACTTACTCCGATGACATTCATTGATCCATCAATAAACTCAGCAACAAGAACCTTAATCGAGCTAGTTCCTATATCTAATCCTGTAAAAAAGCCATCTCTAGCCATTCACTCGACCTCTCAATCTTTCCATTCAATATCTTTGTAAACTGTATAAAAACAGAATTATTCGGATACTATTGTACCATAAAAAAACGTAAAATGTCAGCATTTTACGTTTTTATTATTCAATATTAGCCTCGGGCAGGGGAAGTTTGAAGCGTTGTTTCCTGATTAACAGTCGGATTTTCTACTCCTTGAACATCTGAATTCTCAGCATTAGCTTCTTCCTCAGAATTCTGTTCAGTTGATGTCGTTGTTTCTTGCCCCTCTTCAGAAGTTTCTTTATCTTTCTTCTTATCTGTCTTGCTTTTATCTTTCTTTTTATCCTCATCGGTTTTTGATGATTCTACTTCAGGAGTTGTTGTATAGATGCCAACCTCCATATCTACAATACTTTCATCTGAAAGTTTACTCTTAATTTTCTCGTAATAAGGTAGCTTAGTCGTTAATTGAGAGAGGGGAACGCGGATAGAATTTCCATCATATAACTCAATTGTTAACAAATCGGAAGTTGCTTTTGTAGGCGTTAAATTAAT
>DBFVHV010000028.1:0-12204 GCA_048524165.1 Streptococcus sp. | reverse complement strand
TATATTCTAGCAAATCTAGAATAGCTTGTCAACACCTTTTTTGAAGTTTTTTTCACTTCTCGGTACTGGCCGTCCCTTCCGAAACAGCTTATTTATAATATCATCTCTTATCAGCCTTGTCAATAACTTTTTTAAAGTTTTGGAACCTTTACGAATCAAAGACAAGTCGCTTAAGACAACTTTTAGATCTTAACACCCATTTGGCTAGCTGTCAAGATATTTTTTAACTTGAATATTATAAATACACAATAAAAACTCATAAGATTTATAGTAAAGTATCACTTTGGGCGGAAACGTATACTTGAAAGTGATTACAATTTTAGCAATACCGTCAAACATCTATTTCTCGATTACCAATGCTCTCCTGAAGAAATAGAGGTTCGGTTGCGATTATTATAGTATGGAAAAATAGCTCATACAAAAGGTTGTTTCGAAAATAGAGGGAGAATTTCTATCTCTCATACGATTCACGAGAGATCAGAAGATGCTTATAACCGAACTAGAGTAGGAGAATGGGAAGCCGATATTGTTGAAGGTAGCTATCAAAAAAAGCAAGTTGGTAATAGAAGCTATGGTAAAAATGTTAGAACTCTTGTCCAAGCTTACAGTGACTCCTGATAGAGGGAAAGAGTTCACTTATCATCAGAAATTAAGTGATCAATTAAAAATTGAAGTCTATTTTCCTGACCCTCATACTCTATGGCAACGAGGAAGCAATGAGAACACTAATAGATTAGTTAGAGAATATTTTCCAAAAGGGCGTGATTTAACATTGGTTGATGATGAGAATATTCAGCTACGGGAGAACAAACTTAATAACAGTCCACGAAAATATCTTAACTGGAAAAACACTTTATGAAGTGTTCTATGGGGAAAGTTTACACTTAATTTGACAATTCAAGAATTAAAAAAAGCAGTACATTAGTTACTGCTAAATATATTATTTAAAAATTTCTGTTGCTCGCATTATAGCCATATTTTTCAATAAAGTCTTGACGAAACTCGAGCAAGTTATCATCAACAATAGCTTGACGCACCTTGGCCATCAAATTTACTAGGAAATAGAGATTATGATAACTTGTCAAACGAATTCCAAACGTTTCATCTGCTTTCAACAAGTGTCTCACATATGCACGTGTATAATTCTTACATGTATAACAATCACATTCTGGATCAATCGGACTAAAGTCTTCTGCATAGGCAGCGTTTTTAACGACTAAACGTCCGTTGCTAGTCATACACGTCCCATTTCGAGCAATCCTTGTCGGCAGAACACAGTCGTACATATCAACTCCACGGATAACACCATCAATCAAACTATCTGGCGCTCCTACTCCCATAAGGTAACGAGGTTTGTTTTCAGGAAGTAGAGGTACAGTAAAATCTAGTACGGCATTCATCTCTTCATGAGTTTCACCAACTGCAAGACCACCAATAGAATACCCTGGAAAATCCATAGAAACCAAATCATGCGCAGATTGTCTACGAAGGTCTTCGAAACCAGCTCCTTGAACAATACCAAAGAGCCCTTGATCGTGTGGCCGACGATGTGCTTTCAGTCCTCGCTCTGCCCAACGACTTGTACGTTCGATAGATTTTTTGACATAATCGTACGGCTGGTAAAATTGAGGACATTCGTCAAAGCTCATCATAATATCTGAGCCGAGATTATTCTGAATTGAAATAGCTTTTTCAGGAGAAAGAAACATCTTGCTTCCATTAAGGTGATTTTTAAAGGTTACACCTTCCTCTGAAATGTTTCGCTTTTCTGCCAATGAGTAAACCTGGAATCCTCCACTATCTGTAAGAATGGCTTGGTCCCAATTCATAAACTTATGGAGTCCACCAGCTTTAGCAACCAGCTCATCACCAGGTCTTAGCCATAAATGATAGGTATTGGCTAAAATAATTCCTGAACCCATCTGCTTTAGTTCCTCAGGGGATTGCGTTTTTACTGTAGCTTGAGTACCTACAGGCATAAACATCGGTGTTGGAAAGGTACCATGAGGCGTGATAATTTCGCCTAGGCGTGCTCCTGTGTGTTTTTCTTTCTTTATAAGACGATATTTAATAGGAAAATCAGTCATTTATACTCCTTACGTTAGGAAAAACAGTCCTAAGTATTTTTTAGTGAATGATCATTATCCACAACCGCTTTAGTTTATCAAATTTTAGAAAAATTGTCAGCTTCAATTTCTCAAAATGGCCATTCTAAAATCTAAAAATTCCTAAATTTTAGGTAAACAAAAAGCAACAGTCTCGAGCACTGCTGCTTTCATTAATGTCTTAAGCTGAAAGAACTTTACGTCCTTTACGACGACGAGCTGCAAGAACGCGACGTCCGTTTTTAGTTGACATACGGTGACGGAATCCGTGTTTACGTTGACGACGGATTTTACTTGGTTGATAAGTACGTTTCACGTTGAATACCTCCTGATAGATTTTCGTATTCGTTTAGCCGGCTATTTTTGATCAGTTACTAAACATACCATACTATTTTATAGTAATAGCATGCTCTTGTCAAGAAATTCTTAGAGATTAATTTCATCATACCTTGAAGTACTAGAGGATTCATTAACAGAAAGAACAGACCAATACCCGTAGTAGGAGAGTGTTAAAAATCTAGGATATACCATCCCTAAACTCCTCACACCATCAGTATTTAGTTATTAGGATTTAGCTATTTTTGCAATTTTTTTGAGCTCATTTTTTCGCTTATGCTCACTCATATATTCAACACGAGCAAGCTGAGTGACTTTGACTGGTTTAATACCACAAGTTTTTAGGATTTGATATTTTAAAACTTTGGTGTAGTCTTGCACAAAAGGAAGAAAAATCTTTGGTGTATTATGTGTAGTAATGATCCACGCCGTGCCATCAAGTCTACCTTTCAAACCACGTGGGGGGTATTATCGTAAGCAAAACCAGCAACAAATACACGTTCAATAAATCCTTTTAAGATAGCTGGCATCCCACTCCACCAAGTTGGAAAGATAAAAATTAACTGATCCGCCCAAACTAGCAAATCTCGATAGTGTTTCATAGCTACATCATTCGCTAGATCTCTTCTCCTATGTGTAGCATCAAAACGTAAAATAGGGTCAAACTCCTCTTCATACAAATCTAGGGTCTTTATGTCATGTTGATGAGATAAATTCTCTTGAACCGTTTTCAATATAGAAGCGTTAAAACTTTTCTTATCGGGATGTGCATAGATAATTAAACTATTCATTATTTAGCTCCTTTGATATAAATATCAAGCATAGTTCTTACACTTTCTTGAACAGTAGTCTCTTTAGAATTATCACCAATGGGACTTCTTGCTAGCATAGCCAAACCAGTGATAAAGCTCCAAAAATGCATCAAAACTTCTGCATCACTACCTGAAAGATTCTCCTCGTTTTTTAATTCCATAGCTATATTTTTAAAATATTCAAATCCTGGTAAGTGGGCATTGACAGAAATACTTGTTTGAGAAAATTCCATATAGTTAAAGGGAAACTTGATAAACAAGGCCTCAAAAATATTCGTTTCTTGTTGAGCAAATCTTACAAAGTTACAACCCATTAATATCAGTTGATTTCTTGCGTTGAGAGAAGATGAAATCCCCTGAGTCATATTTTTCAAAAAGATCTCCGATAAGTGCTCTAAAACAACTTTCATATAGGTATCTTTATTATCAAAGTGCTTATAGGGAGCACCATGAGTAACGCCACATTTTTGGGCAATTGTACGCATAGATAATTGGTCAATCCCCTTTATCCTTATTTCCTCAATTCCAATTTCAATTAGCTTTCTCTTCAGCTCAGTAGTATTACGTTTCATTTTTAACTCCTATTTACAATTAAGTAGACGTCGACTACTTTTTAACTATAAGTATACACTGTATACTTATAGTTTTCAAAAAAAGCTAGCCTTAAAAAATAAGACTAGCTGCTATCAGTAATACATACTATTTTAATTATACTTTTGTTACAACCACGTATCGATTCGGATCATCGCCTTCTGAGTGACTTTCCACACCCTCAATTTGAGAGAGAGCTTTGTGGATGATTTTACGTTCGCTGTTGGTCATTGGATCCATAACATACTCTCTCCCTGTTTCTTTGACCTTGACTGCTATTTTTTCTGCTAAATCAATCAAAGTCTCTGTACGTTGCTCCAAATAATCACGAACATTAAGAACAACACTAAAGCGTTTAGAATGACGGTCGTGCAAATAATTTTGTGCTAAAAGCTGTAAAGACTTAAGAACCTTACCGTGATAACCAATAACACGTCCTGGTTGGTCTGTCTCAATCTGTATAATGATATTACGACGATTGTGACTGACCTCCAGGCTAGCATCAACATCCATTTCATAGATGATTTTTTCAAGATAAGATAAAACGTCATCTGCAGCTGCTTGAACATCTTCTAAATTGTTTTCGGAAGATTCTTCTGAACTAAACTCAGATGCTACAAAAGAGCTGAAATCATCTTCTAATTCTGAAGTTTCCACAATCTGAACTTGAGCAACAGATTCTAGTTTGGATGCAAGAGAAGTAACCTTAGGTTCTGTAGCATCATCTTCTGATGACTCGCGCTTAACAGATAAAGGAATGATTGTCGCCTTTGATTGCTCTTGTGTTTTATCAGGAAACTCTTCCCCAGAGGTCTCAGTAGCCACTGGTTGTCTTAGGATTTCCTGTGCCACTTCCTTATTATCTGAAACCGCAACAAGCTTTGTCACTTTCTTGGAAGCAATAGTTACTTCTTTGGGACTTGTAACAAAATCATCCGGCTGCTTTACAGCATCAGGAGCCACTTTAATAACATCGCGATCAGCTTTGTGAGCTATTTCTTCATTGATTGGTTCAACGCTAACTTGGGCAGGTTTCTTTCCGAACCCTAAAAAACCTTTCTTCTCACGAGAAATCACCTTAATATGAGCCTTCATACGCGGTAGATTAAGGTCTTTCAAACCTTTCTCGATAGCTTGTTCAACTGTTCGTCCAGAATAGACTACCATAAAAAGCCTCCTTATTTACGTTTATGCGCCTTTTTCTTGGCACGACGAATCTTAGCTTTACGTTCTTTTTCTTCTGCTTCCAAACGGTTACGCTCAGCAATGATTTTAAATGGGTTATTAAAAACTAAAATTTGAACGACTTGGAAAGCATTCGAAACTGTCCAATAAAGTGCTACCCCTGAAGAAATCTGTGTCCCAAACCAAAAAATAAAGATTGGAAGCATGATATTCATGACAATAAGCATAGCACTACGATCTTTAGCAACCTTATTCGTCAACCAAGTTGAAAGGAAAGTAAAAGCTGCCGCCAGAATCGGAAAAATGAAGTACGGATCTTTTTGACCAAGATCAACCCACAAGAAGGTTCCTTCTCGCAACTCAGGCACACGTGTAAGGGCTCCATAAAGAGCCATCAAAATAGGAAACTGAATTATAAGAGGAAGGAAACTTGCGTAAGGATTTACACCATGCTCTTTATAAAGTTCTTGTTGTGCATAAGCCAGGGACTCACGATTCTCTCGGCCAGGATACTCACTCTGTAAGCGACGCAACTCAGGCTGAAGCTCTTGCAATTCACGACTTGACTTAATTTGGCGGTTATACAAAGGAATCATGACCGCACGAATCAAAATCGTAAAAATGATAATACCTAATCCAATGGATCCTCCAAATGAGAGTCCTTGAACAGCCTTACCAAAGGTTAAAATGAGACGTTCCCAAACGCCACTAGATTGACTTGTAACGTCACCACGTCCACAAGCCGACAAAAGCAAGAGAGCTCCTGTCCCTAAAATAGATAAACTAAGTTTTTTCTTCACTAAAAACTCCTTTAAAATAGACCAGAGAACTAGTTTTCTTCGTCCATTAAGATGATTCCTGAGACCATGAACAATCTTAGTCATTACTATAATGTAACGAAGCAAGGCAATTGTCTAGTCTTTATACAACTTTGCTATTTTTAAGACATGAACGAGATTGCTATAAATGTCTTGGTAACTTAAGTCTTCAACACCTTTACGAGCAATAACGACAAAATCTTGATGTTCTAACTGAGATGACATGTCCATCAGAGCATGTCGTAGACGACGTTTTACCCGATTCCGAGTAACCGCATTACCAAGACGCTTACTAACTGATAAACCTACTCTAAAATGAGGTAGATTACGATCCAGACAGTAGACTACAAATTTTCGATTAGCAACACTGTGTCCTGCATCAAATAATGCTTTAAAGTCTTTCTCTTTCTTAACGCGATAAGATTTTTTCAAAATGTGACTCCAAACTCAAAATTAGTACTATTATATCATAAATAGCAAAAAAGCCCAAAACCTTATGGTTAGGGGCTTAGAGACTTACTTGTTGAGACTTTGCTGAGCTTCTTTGATTTGCCATTTAACTTGATCAAAACCTGTCCCACCAAGAGAATGACGACGCTCAACAGCAGTGTGAGACTTGAGTGTTTCATAGATATCCTCTTCAATCAAATCTGAAACTTCTTGATAACGTTCGAGAGGAACATCTTGAAGGTAATAACCTGCTTTAGTACACTCGAGGACAAGTTTCCCTACAATTTCATGAGCTTCACGGAATGGAAGTCCTTTAGCTGCAAGGTAATCCGCCAATTCCGTAGCATTTGAGAAATCTTTTTCTGTCGACTCTGCCATATGCTTGTCGTTAACAGTCATAGTATTGAGCATACCTGCGAGGATGTCAATAGCGACAGTAATCGTTTCTACCGTATCAAACATACCTTCTTTATCTTCTTGTAGGTCCTTGTTATAAGCCAAAGGTAGTGATTTCATCACAGTCAATAGTCCAATCAGATTACCATAAACACGACCTGATTTCCCACGAATTAGCTCCGCCATATCTGGATTTTTCTTTTGAGGCATAATGGAAGATCCTGTTGAAAAAGTATCTGAAAGGGTTACAAACTTAAACTCGTTAGAGCACCAGTTAATGATTTCTTCACAAATACGTGTCATATGCATCATAAGGATACTTGAATTTGACAAGAATTCTAGAATAAAGTCACGATCGGAAACAGCATCTAGAGAATTACTATATGGTTTTGCAAAGCCCATTAAGTCAGATGTCATATTACGATCAATTGGGAAAGTTGTCCCTGCTAAAGCGGCAGCACCAAGTGGGGAAATATCGGTATGCTTGATATTAAATTCAAAACGTTCAGAATCACGTGTGAACATGTTGTAGTAAGCCATCAAGTGATGACCAAAAGAAATCGGCTGAGCATGCTGTAAGTGGGTGTACCCTGGCATAATTGTGTAAGTATGTTTATCTGCTAGACTGACCAAGGTATTACGTAAGTTATCAAGTTTCTCAATAACTTCCATTAGTTTGGCTTTCAGATACAAGTGCATATCTGTCGCTACTTGGTCGTTACGTGAACGCGCTGTATGAAGCTTTCCTGCCACAGGTCCAATTTTAGCCGTTAGAAGACTTTCCATATTCATATGAATATCTTCGTTGGAAACATCGAATTCTAGCTTACCAGCCTTATATTCCTCCAGAAGCTCTTCCAAACCCTGTTTAATTTGTAAAGCCTCCTCTTGAGCAATAATTCCTGTCTCGCCCAGCATGGTTACATGGGCAATAGAGCCTTTCAGATCAAACTCAGCCATCTTTTGGTCAAAGGAGATTGAAGCACCAAATTCTTCTACCCATTTTTCAAGACTAGCTTCGAACCGACCGCCCCATAGTTTATGATTTTCTGCCATAGTTTTTATGTTGAAGATTTTCCTAAACGATAGGATAACCTTCCGTCCTTTCTTAATACTTATAACAAGTAATAACCTCTTAGGCCACAATGTTTTAAATGAAAAAAGCTAGATATTTTTTGTCTAGCTTAGTTTGTCTCTCTGGACACTTGTTTTCCTAAAACCCGATCTCAGTCGTAGTTTATTTAGGATCGTGACGCCTCGCAGAACGTCTTCACGAGAATAATATAAGTTATAAGAAAAGAGTATCAGATGCGGCTCCCTGTCCACTTTTATCTGATATGAATAATTGTCCTTCTAACAACCTACTTTTCTTATGAAGTCTTTCATTATTTGTCAAACGGATGATTAACTTGAGAATTTACCTGTGTTGGAAGTCCCCAAAGCTTGATAAATCCAATCGCAGCATCTTGATCAAAGCTGTCGGCTGATGTGTAAGTGGCCAAGTTTTCATCATACAATGAATTAGCTGATTGACGTGCTACTACTTGAGCATGTCCTTTGTAAAGTTTTACTTTAGCAATACCATTAACTACTTTTTGTGTTTCCTTGATATAAGCAATGATAGCTTCTGTTGCCGGACTAAACCACAAAGCGTTATAGATGAGATTTGACAATTCATTTTCAAGAATTGGTTTAAAGTGAGATACTTCACGAACCAAAGTTAAATCTTCAATTTCTTTATGAGCTGTCAAAAGCGCAATAGCTCCTGGGCATTCATAAATTTCACGTGACTTGATACCCACAAGACGATTCTCAACGTGGTCAATACGTCCAACGCCATGCTTACCAGCGATAACATTCATTTCTTGGATAAGGTCAGCCAATTTCATTTCTTTACCATTAAGAGCAACTGGTTTCCCTTCCTTAAAAGTTACATCTACATACTCAGCTTCATCCGGTGCAGACTCTGGTGAGTTAGTAATTCCAAAAGCTTCTTCCGGAGCTTGGTTCCAAGGATTTTCAAGAACACCACACTCATTGGCACGTCCCCAAAGGTTTTGGTCGACTGAGTAAGGATTGTCAAGGTCTGCCGGAACTGGAACACCATTAGCCTTAGCATACTCAATTTCTTCCTCACGAGACCATTTCCATTCACGCACTGGCGCTACTACTTTAAGACTTGGATCTAGGGCAGCGATGGCAACTTCAAAACGAACTTGGTCATTACCTTTACCAGTACAACCGTGAGCGATGGTTGTTGCACCTGTTTTATGAGCAATTTCAACTAATTTTTTAGCAATAATTGGACGGCTAAGGGCTGAAACTAAAGGATATTTTTGCTCATAATAGGCGTGAGCTTGAAGTGCTGGAAGCACATAATCTTCAGCGAACTCATCTTTGACATCAAGAACATAAGACTCAACAGCTCCAACAGTCAAAGCTTTGTCATGTATAAACTCTAAATCTTTACCCTCACCCACATCCATACAAACAGCGATAACATCGTAATCTTTTTTAAGCCATGTAATAGCGACTGAGGTATCAAGACCTCCTGAATAGGCAAGAATAACTTTCTCTTTTGACATATTATTTTCTCTTTTCTTATATTTTCTTAGGGTTGCTATCTCTATCAACCTTACGAGATAAATTATATTGCATATTTATTCACGTGTCAACAGTTTTTTGTTATTTTTTTATATTTATTTTTGTTTTTATATATATTTATTTATTTTTTGGTCTAAAAAGTGTTATATCTTTAATTTTTATTCAATTTTATGCAATGGTAGATTGAAAATAAATAACACTCTTGAAACTGTTTAAATAGATTCAATAATGTTTTTAACTATTTTTCTTCTAAAATGCCAAAAGGCCTGTACAAAGTACAGACCTTTTGAACAACAGCATCATCGGTAGAGAACACAACAGCAATTTTAGATAGAATGAATGAGGGAAATTATTATGTTTAAGGGACTAACTTAAACCATACATTCTTCTTGCTCTCTAACCTTGACTACATTATAGCATGCAATCCCAGAATGTATATCTTCATTTCCTAAAATGTCGAATTTCACTCATGGAATGTATTTTTTTATCTTGATCTGCAGAAATTCCCTTGAAAATCAAAAAAACGGCTTGATTTCTCAAGCCTGTTAATTTCTATAAAAAAGATATGTAATTGGACGAGCGGCCAATAAAAAATGGGGATTAGGAAAAAGTTATATAAAAGTACATTATTTATTTTCATAAAGTGTATGTAGATTTCAATAAGATTGACGATGTCTCATTTCCGAATCACATATCTTGATTATATAATAACTTTTTTCAATTTAATTGTCTATACGATTTCATAGAATGTCGTTTTTTCATCCTGAACTGCAATTTTTTTAGTCTATTTTTTATAAACTGCTAAATTTCGTCACTAAAAGCCATATATTTAGTGTTTTTACAGAAATTAGTTACTTATAAGATAATCATATACTTTTTAGATTAAAAAGAACACTAGCCAAATGACTAATGTTCTTTCACCTCTGACCACTTTTTAAGCAGAGCCTTCATTTTCAATCGTGAAACTGGACAAGAATCACCATTTTCAAAGTAAATCATCAACTGAGTCTTATCAATACGAGAAATATTATCCAGATTAACTAAAAAGGAGCGGTGACAAGAAAAGAGTTTTTTATTCACCGAAGTGATATCTCCGAGGTTAGCATAGAACTCCAAGCGCTCTGTTTTGGTAATCAGCATCACCTTATGAGGGGTCACAGCAGTCGCAAAGTAATAAATATCTCGCATCGGAACTTGGATTCTAGACTGAGCGGTTTCAAACACAAATATCTCGTCATCATCCACATCTCCAACTTTTTGATTCACAAAAGTTAATGTTTGTTTCAATTGTTGTTTGAACTCTGCATTAGAAACTGTCTTATCAATAAAATCGAGTGCCGATACCTTATATTTAAAACTAATCGGGGCAAATTCTGAATGTGTAGTTACAAATATAATGACCGCATTAGCATCTTGTTGACGAATTTCTGAGGCGACTTCAAGCCCCTTCTTTCGTTCACCATCAATATCAATATCTAATAGAAAAACTTGATGGTTACCCTTTTCGTTGATACTAGACAATAATTTATGGGGTTTAGAAAAAACTTCAAGCTTTCTTACGGAAAACGTGCCCTCTGAAACTAGTTCTCTGATAATATCACTAATACGCGTCTGTTGCATCAAGTCATCTTCTAAAATGTAAATATTCATATTAGGGCCTCATTTCTAGTATTTGCATCATTTTACGATTTTGACTACGGACAGAGAAGGATGTGTTTGGGTAACGCTCCAAAATGTCTTGAACAGCACTCGCACCTACGCCCCCCTCAAAATGAGAAATCTGGGAGCTCATCATTGAAAGAGGAGCATTCTCATCTGAAAGGGTACTTTCAACAATAAAACTCTGAGAGTCATCTTCATCAAAATAAGCTAAACTAATAAAACCATCATTAGCTTTACGAGCACCAGCAATCGCTTTATCCATAAGATGCCCCAGAACAACCGCCAAATCTAAGTCAGTCAGATAGCTATGAATCACTGGGTCAGGAATTTCTGCATGAATATTAATTCGATACATCTGAGCTTCATGGTATTTTGATGAAAGTAGACTATGAATACTTGGATTCTGAATATTATCCAAATCTGTAACCTGAGTTGAGAAACTATACTGATCTCGATTCACATAAAGGTCAACCAAATCTTTTTTATAAGAACGAATATCTCCCGTTCTTTCAATATCTCTCAGATTATTAAGCAAAGAATTATAGTTAGAGCGGACATGCATCAAGTCTCTATACAAACTTTCCACTCTAGTATTCTCGCGCTTCAAATCATTAAGATAATTAGCCTGTTTCGTAGCCAAATCTTGCTCAATTTTTTCCTTAGCAAACTGGTTTACAGCTCCCAAAACAAAGAGGAGCAAGTAGAGATAACCCATTACTAATGGCAAACGTAACTTACTTTCAAGATGCAACTCCGGAAAATAGGTATCAAAGGTCGATACCAAGAAGATTACTAAATAATAAATTAAAAGAACCATGTTGACCAAACCTAGACGGGTCTTTTTCTCTTGTTGGGTAGCAACTTTCAAGATATCTGTAAAATCTAGTCGTAAGATAAAATCCACTATTCTGACCGTCAACATAACAAAGGATAATGGTACCATTGACCACCAGATATTATTATTTAAAGTCGAAGCGGCTACTCCAAGTAATGGCGGAAAGAAAAAGGTCGCTAGAAAACGCCTTGCCAAGTCGACCAAGACTACTGGATAAAAACCTAGAAAAAATCGCTCCACAGACGTGACATTTTTATTCAGCTGATAACTAAAGGTCAGCGTTACAATGGCAACCAGGGGAGGTACTATCCCTGTATAACGTCCAATGAGTTGCCCCCAGACGCATAGAGCAACATCAAATAACAAATAGAGCATACGATCTTTGAGATTAGTATTTTGTCCACCAATAC
>DBFVHV010000027.1:0-7468 GCA_048524165.1 Streptococcus sp. | reverse complement strand
TAATAGTTTTTCTATTGATGCTGAAAGCCTGATGATGAAGGTGCGACTTAGGGACCAAGAACTTCTGTTTCAAGCGGCTGGGCTGGAGATGGTGGTTATTGATTTTCCTGACTCCCTTTATCGTTTAGTTGATGTATCATTCAATGAGGGAGGCAAGCATTTCACCTACCTTTGTGAAGATAAGAGTGTAAGAGCTGAAGATTGGGTATTGGTTCCTATTGGATCTGGAAATGTTGAAAAAGAAGCATTTGTAGAAAAAATTTCCTATGTCCTAGCTGATGAGGTTCCAGTTGAGCTGACAAAACTTAAAAAAGTGATACAAAAGCTAGATTTAGTAACCGTCCGTTATGATGTGAAAGTTGTTCGAAAAGGTTTTTTGAGTTTTTCAGGAATGGCTTTTAATGGTGAGGAACTAGGAAAGCCAACAGATTTCCTTTGGGTACCTTTTTTGGCAGAGCAAGATGATTTGGCTGTTCCTACCTATGGTATTCGAATCAATGATGGGAGTCGAAAGACTTATTTAACAGCCTTGGCTGGTGAGGACAATAGTCTGGAAATGATTGCTCTTGCGCCAGCTACGTATGCCGTTTTCAAGTTGAAGGGTCCTGCAACGGCAGCTGTCTGGGAAAGTTTTCATTATGCTAAGAAACATTTTGAGATGATTGACCAACCAAGTGTAGAGGTTTATCCCCCAGGTAATCGTCAGGCTGACGATTATGAGATGGAAGTGTGGATTCCAATAAAGGAGGAAGTATAGATGCGTCTGGACAAGTTTTTGGTAGACTGTGGTGTTGGCAGTCGTAGTCAAGTCAAGACCTTTCTGAAAAAGAAGCAAGTGACCGTAAATGGGCAGGTGGAGACATCACCTAAGACTCAGATTGATGAGAATAAAGACCAAATTGCTTACTTGGGTCAGGAGTTAACACATGAGACCTTTGTTTACTATCTCTTAAATAAACCGCAAGGTGTCATTTCAGCAACGGAAGACTCTCGTCATAAGACTGTCCTCGATTTACTCGATGACACAGCAAGACATAAGCAGGTTTTTCCAGTTGGTCGCTTGGATATTGATACTCATGGTCTTCTTCTATTGACCAATAATGGAGACTTAGCCCACGCAATGCTGTCTCCCAAGAAACATGTGGACAAGATTTATCAGGCCAAGGTGGCCGGTGTCATGGATGAAGAGGATATCTTGGCTTTTGAAAAAGGGATTAAGCTTAAAGACCATACTTGTCAGCCAGCTAAATTAGAGATTGTATCAGTCGACAGGAATGCGAGTACGAGTTTGGTTCAAATTACCATTGCCGAGGGAAAATTCCATCAGGTTAAGCGTATGGTAGCTGCTTGCGGTAAGGAAGTGACAGATTTGCAACGTTTGAAAATGGGATCTTTAAGCCTGCCAAATGATTTAGAGCTTGGTGCTTGGCGGCGTTTGACACAGGAGGAGTTAGACGCTCTAACTGTTTTTGGAATTCCTTTGACTTAAGCTAGTCTAGTAGTTGCGAAATAGGCGGATTTTTGTTACTATTATTGTGATATTCTAGAAGAAAAAACGAGGTAAATTCAAGTGGCATTTGGAGATAACGGACCACGTAAGAAATCATTTTTTGAACGCCTAACAGTATTAGTCGTTTTGATTATGCTATTAGTAACAGTTGGGGCATTGATTTTCCAAGCAGTCGCAGCTGTCATTTAAGACGCTATCAAGCGTTTTTTTGTGTATGTCGGAAATGCTTTCGTCTGAGATTGAATTAGAGCACGGCATACAAATCAGAAAGAGAGAATATAGATGAGTATGTTTTTAGATACAGCCAAGATCAGTGTCAAAGCTGGTCGTGGTGGCGATGGGATGGTTGCTTTCCGTCGTGAAAAATATGTGCCAAATGGCGGTCCTTGGGGCGGTGACGGTGGTAAGGGTGGCTCAGTCATTTTCAAGGTTGACGAAGGCTTGCGCACCCTTATGGATTTCCGTTACAACCGTAAGTTCAAAGCCAAGAACGGTGAAAAAGGGATGACCAAGGGCATGCATGGTCGAGGTGCTGAGGACCTTATCGTTAGCATTCCGCCTGGTACGACAGTGCGTGACGCTGAAACAGGCAAGGTTATTACTGACATGGTTGAGGATGGGCAAGAGTTTGTCATTGCTCACGGTGGACGTGGTGGACGTGGAAATATCCGTTTTGCGACACCTCGTAATCCTGCCCCTGAAATCGCTGAAAATGGTGAACCAGGTGAAGAGCGTGAACTTCAATTGGAATTGAAGATTTTGGCTGATGTTGGTTTGGTTGGCTTCCCATCTGTTGGTAAATCAACAATTCTCAGTGTGGTAACGGCAGCAAAACCAAAGATTGGTGCTTACCACTTTACGACAATTGTTCCTAACTTGGGAATGGTCCGTACAAAGTCAGGAGAGAGCTTTGCTATGGCCGACCTTCCAGGATTGATTGAAGGTGCTAGCCAGGGGGTTGGTTTGGGAACACAGTTCCTCCGCCACATCGAGCGTACACGTGTTATCCTTCATGTGATTGATATGTCAGCGAGTGAGGGGCGTGATCCTTACGAGGATTATCTTCAAATTAACAAAGAGCTGGAAACTTACAATTTGCGCTTGATGGAACGTCCACAAATTATTGTTGCTAATAAGATGGACATGCCTGAGGCTGAGGAAAACTTGAAAGAGTTTAAGGAAAAATTGGCTGCTAACTATGATGATTTTGATGAGTTGCCACAAATTTTCCCTATTTCAAGTTTGGCGCATCAAGGTTTAGAAAATCTTTTGGAAGCTACTGCGGAACTACTTGATCAAACAGATGAATTCTTGCTCTATAACGAAGATGATATGGAACAAGAAGAAGTTTACTATGGCTTTAACGAAGAAGAACGTCCATTTGAAATCAGTCGTGACGATGATGCTTCATGGGTACTTTCTGGTGAAAAACTTGAAAAACTCTTTGTCATGACTAACATGGAACGTGACGAATCTATTATGAAATTCGCTCGTCAATTGCGTGGTATGGGAGTTGATGAAGCGCTTCGTGAACGTGGCGCCAAGGATGGTGACATTGTTCGTATCGGTAACTTCGAATTTGAGTTTGTGGATTGACGTTGAAAGACTCTCTAAGTGCTGAAGCACTTGATAGTCTACGGCAGCCGCTATGGCGTTCTGCCTATCACCCTCACTAACTGGGAAAGTCGGTATTGTGGATTGACTTGTGTGGCATGGCTTAGTGTGATATAAATATCTGCTGAATACAATAAATTATTGAAATAAGAGGTTTACAATGGGAGATAAACCGATATCCTTCAAGGATAAAGATGGGAACTTTGTTTCTGCGGCGGATGTCTGGAATCCGAAGAAACTCGAAGAACTCTTTACGCGCTTGAATCCTAACCGAAAACTCCGTCTTGAGCGTGAGCGTTTGGCAAGGGAAGAAGCAGCAAAACACCCTGAATTAAATGAAGAAACAGAGCAAGTGTAGTACTTGCCCTGTTTTTTTATTCAAATTGGTAATCAAAAACAGCTACCCCATTAGGAGTAACTGTTTTAATGATTAGGCGTTTAAGACCTTGTCTAAGAATTCTTTCAAACGTGGGTGTTGTGGATTATCGAAGATTTGATCTGGTGTACCATCTTCGAGGAACTCACCGTCCGCAGTAAAGATAACACGGTTAGCAACCTGACGGGCAAATCCCATTTCGTGAGTAACGATAATCATGGTCATCCCTTGCTCTGCCAATTCCTTCATAACGTTAAGAACGTCTCCGACCATCTCAGGGTCAAGGGCAGAAGTAGGTTCGTCAAAGAGCATGATGTCAGGATTCATTGCCAAACCACGCGCAATTGCCACACGTTGTTTTTGTCCACCAGATAGGCTATCTGGTGTAGCATCGGCTTTGTCAGCAAGTCCGACACGGTCAAGAAGATCCATAGCTAATTTATCAGCTTCTTCCTTGTTCATACGTCCTAGTTCAACGGGTGCAAATGTCACATTTTCAAGAACAGTCATGTGTGGGAAGAGGTTGAAATGTTGGAAAACCATCCCGATATTTTCACGGGCTTTGTCAAGGTTTGTCTTAGGATCTGATAATTCATAACCATCAACGACTACTTTACCAGATGTTACTGTTTCAAGTAGGTTAAGAGTACGAAGGAAGGTTGATTTACCTGAGCCTGAAGGACCGATGATACATACAACGTCACCTTCGTAGAATTTGGCGTCAATGCCTTTAAGGACTTCATTGTCGCCGTATGATTTGTGCAAGTCCTGCACATCGATTTTCAATTCAGCCATTATTTAAGTCTCTTTTCTAGTCGTTTAGCCAATTTCGTTAAGCATGTGATGATGACCAAGTAAAGGATGGCCAAAATCGCATACATACGGAATGATTGGTAGTTACGAGCAATGATGATTTTACCAGTTTGGAAGAGTTCGACCAAACCGATAGCTGATACGATAGTCGTATCTTTCAATGAGATAACAAATTGGTTGATGAAGTTTGGCAACATCAAGCGAACAGCCTGTGGCAAGATGACCTTACGCATTGTTATATTGTATGGGACACCCAAGCTTCGGCTGGCTTCCATCTGACCAATAGGGACAGCTTCGATACCACCACGCACAATTTCAGCAATGTAAGCACCACCGTTAAGTGAGAGGGCGATAGTCGCAGCCACGAAGTCATTGATTGGTGACTGGTGACCGGTGATATTTTCAATCAAGTTCGGAATACCCCAGTAGATGAAGGCTGCAACGATCATCAATGGAATACCACGGACAACGTCAACAAAGACTTGTGAAATCACACGAAGTGTCTTGTTTGGTGCAACTGCCATCATACCGAAGATAATACCGATAATCATGGCAATAGCAAATGAAAGAAGGGTCAATCCAAGGGTAATTCCAAGACCTTGGAGAAGTTGTTTATAGTTGTTTTTAATTAAGCCTACGATTGTAGTTTCATCGGCAGCTTTGGTTGAGCTCTTTTCTTTAGATTTGTTATTGTCAAGGTATTTGTTGATAATCTTATCATAAGTACCGTCTTTAACAATAGCAGCCAAACCATTGTTGAACATTTCAATCAACTCAGGATTAGCACCTTTTTTAACGGCAAAGCCGACTTCACCAGTGGCAATACCTTCGATAGGTGTTTCAAAGTTGCGTCCTTGTTGGATAGCGTAAAGAAGCACAGCTTCATCATCCATAAGGGCATCAATTGAACCAGAGTTCAAGCTGTCATACATCGTAGAAGCTTCATCGTATGCACGAAGAGTATAGCCATATTTATTGGCGTTTTCTTCTAACCAAGAGTATGAAGATGTTCCGTTTTTGGCACCAATAGTCTTACCTTTGAGATCTTCGTATTTCTTAACGTTAGAGCCTTTTTTCACGGCCAAACGAATATTTGATGAGTAGTAGGCATCAGAGAAATCAAAGAGTTCTTTACGAGCATCAGTAATAGTCATACCAGCCATCACGGCATCAGCATTATTGGATGTCACATCATTAAGTGAAGCGTCAAATCCAGGGTTAGTCAACTTAATGTTGAAACCTTGGTTTTTTGCAATGGCATTGATGATATCAACGTCGATACCCACATATTTACCAGAACCATTTTGATATTCAAATGGTGCAAACGATGAGTCCATTGAGATGGTGTAAGTTTCCTTAGTAGGAGTAGCTTTTGCGTTAGCATCACCAGTCAAGTGAAGAGCTTCCGAAGGTTTTGATGACGAAGCTTTTGACGAAGCTTTTGCTGACTCACCCAACCATTTGGTCATGATTTCATCGTAGGTGCCATCTGCCTTCATTTCCTTAAGAGCTTCATTAAAATCCTTGATGAGCTTTTCGTGTTTGCCACCTCTTTTTACAGCGAAAGCGAAGCTACCGATAGATTCAGGTTTAATGTTGATAGCATAGTCTTTACCTTGACCAATCGCATATTGAACAACTGGTGTGTCGTCCATGGCTGCGTAAACTGAACCAGAATCCAAACTGTTGTTCATCAAGTCACTAGTGTCAAAAGTTTTAACAGTGAAACCATACTTGCTAGCATTTTTATCAAGCCAGGTTTGCGCAGCGGTACCGTTTTTAACACCAACTGTTTTACCTTTCAATTGTTTGTAGTCGCTGACTTTGTCGTTGCTACGTGTGTAAATAACAATTGATGTGTCGTAATAAGTGTCTGAAAAAGTAAAGACCTTCTTACGTTCGTCGGTAACAGTAGTACCGGCCATGAGGGAGTCAGCTTGTCCTGATTGAACCGCGTTAACGGCGGCATCGAAACCAGGGAAGGTTTGGTTAACGTCCCAATTCTTACGTTTGGCAACTTCGTTGATGATATCAACGTCGATACCCTTATAGGTCTGATCAGAGTCTTTGAATTCAAATGGGGCATAGGCTGTATCTGAAACGACTGAGACAGTCTCGGCAGATACCTTAGCTCCGAAAACAAAGAAAACAGACATGGCACTCAAGAAGAGTGTCAGAAGTTTTTTCTTCATTATAAAAAGTTCTCCTTTATAAAATACTTTCCCATTTTATCAAAAAAAGCCCTTGATATCAAACTTTTAGAAGTGTTATGTTAGAAAATGTGACAAAGTCAGTTAGTTATAAGAGCTTTTTTAGAAGAAGTTGACAAGCTTATGTCAATTCGTTACACTGTAATCGAATACATGTAAGATTTGTTACAGGAGCTAAAAATGAAGAAACGTATGCTTGAAAAATATACCAGCCGATATGATAAAGTCCCAAGTTGGCTGATGATTGCGCTTTCCTGTTTTATTGCCTCTGGGTATGTCCTCGTAGGTGGATTTCTAGCAGGGATTGTTGTGGCCATTCCAATGACTGTTGTTCTTTCATTCTTGGTATTTAATGGCAACATTCAGTTCCAGGATATCAATACGATTTCCAATAAAATGTTCTCAAGCTTGTATTTTCAATTGGGGGTATTTGCCTTTACTGCCTTAGTTATCTTTTTCTGGGTTAAAGTTGTTGAAAAACGTCCTATTCGTACACTTGGATTTTTTAAGGGAAATATTTGCTTGAACTTGCTTAAGGGGTGGGGCTTTGGGACCCTACTCTTGTTAGCGAGTTTCCTTGGGACTTATTTACTTGGTGGCTTAGAATTTGTAAAAGTGGATTTTTCTCAAAGAACCCTCTTATACATCTTATCTTTAATTCCTTTCTGGTTTATCCAGGGCGGAACTGAGGAACTGGTGACACGTGGTTGGCTACTTCAGACAGTGACTAATAAATTGAACCTTTCCTGGGGAATTGCTATTTCAAGTTCTCTCTTTTCAATGCTACACTTGGGAAATCAAGGAGTTACCGCCTTGTCTCTCATCAGTATTGTTTTAGTAGGGGTTCTCATGGCCCTTTACATGCTCAAGACAGATAATATCTGGGGGGTAGCGGCTCTTCACGGTGCTTGGAACTTTGCGCAAGGAAATCTAGTTGGTGTGTCA
>DBFVHV010000026.1:0-4426 GCA_048524165.1 Streptococcus sp. | reverse complement strand
AAAGAAACAAAAAAAACACCAAACAAAAGAAAGTAATAAAACAAAAAGGAAACCTGTCCGTTTCCCAGGAATCTAACCATGTGGCTTGAAAAAATTGATATTCAACACTTTAGAAATTATTCTGAAGCCTCTGTGAGCTTTTCACCACATCTCAATATTTTTCTTGGACGAAATGCCCAAGGAAAAACAAATATTCTTGAAGCTATCTATTTTCTAGCCTTAACACGTAGTCATCGGACCCGTTCAGACAAGGAACTAATTCAGTTCCAGCAAAATAGTCTTAAACTAAACGGCATCGTGCATCGTCATAGTGGAAATTTACCTCTGGAAATCAACTTATCTAATAAGGGACGAGTTACAAAGGTCAACTACCTCAAGCAGGCAAAATTATCTGATTATATAGGTCACATGACGGTAGTACTCTTTGCTCCTGAGGATTTACAACTTGTAAAAGGATCTCCAAGTCTAAGACGTAAATTTATAGATATTGATTTAGGACAGATTAAGCCTGTTTACCTCTCAGACCTATCAAATTACAATCATGTTCTTAAGCAGCGTAATGCCTATCTCAAATCTACTGACAAGGTAGACATTAATTTCCTCTCAGTTTTAGATGAACAGCTTGCCGATTTTGGAGCACGAGTTATTAAACATAGACTAGAATTTATCAAGCAATTAGAAGAGGAAGCTGATAGACATCATAGTATTCTCTCAAATCAGATTGAGCGTCTTAAAATTTCCTATGAATCTAACATCCCAATACAAAATAGCAAAGGTATTCGAGAAGCATTTTTAACTACATTAAACCAGAATCACAAAAGAGATATCTTCAAAAAGAACACCGGCGTTGGTCCACATAGGGATGATTTAACATTTTACATTAATGACATGAACGCATCTTTCGGTAGTCAAGGGCAGCAACGTAGCCTTATTCTTTCATTAAAAATGGCTGAGATTGCTCTGATTAAAAAAGTGACAGGAGAATTTCCTATTCTTCTCCTTGATGATGTCATGAGTGAGCTTGACAATCACCGTCAACTTAAATTGCTAGAAAGTATTGATGAAGAAGTTCAAACTTTCATGACGACAACCTCACTCGATCATCTTAGCAACCTACCACCCAATTTAAAGACCTTCTTAGTTAAGAATGGTACTATCTATGAAAAGCAAGTCGATTAATGAACTGTTTTTTTGTGGTTGATAACTGTGACAATTAACATTGAATAGGTTGTAAACCACCCCCCTTAAAACCCCATATTAACAACTCTGTTATCGTAAACATGTTGTAAACCTAATGTAAATATTGATAAAAAAAAAGTACTTGCCTCTTGGCAAGTACTTTTGTGTCTTTTAATGAGCTGAATAGTTAGGCGCCTCGTTTGTAATTTGAACATCATGAGGGTGACTTTCAATAAGCCCTGCACCTGACATTTCAACAAACTGAGCTTTGTCATGTAAAGCTTGGATATCTTCTGCTCCTGTATAACCCATACCAGCGCGGATGCCTCCAATCAATTGGAATACGATATCAGCAGCAGAACCTTTATAAGCTACACGGCCTTCAATTCCTTCTGGAACTAGTTTATTAGCTTCGTTCACAGCGCCTTGGAAGTAACGATCACTTGATCCTTTCTTCATAGCTGCAATTGATCCCATACCACGGTAAGACTTGTATTTACGACCTTGGAAAATCTCAGTTTCACCTGGTGCTTCATCAGTACCGGCAAACATAGAGCCAAGCATTACAGCATTACCACCTGCTGCAAGAGCTTTTACAATATCACCTGAGTATTTGATACCACCATCAGCAATGATTGTTTTTCCGTATTCACGCGCAACACTAGCAGCATCGTAAATAGCAGTCACTTGAGGTACACCTACACCCGCAACCACACGTGTTGTACAAATAGAACCTGGTCCGATACCTACTTTAACGACATCAACACCTGCTTCATAAAGCGAACGCGCACCTTCAGCCGTTGCAATATTTCCTGCAATCAAAGTACGGTCTGGGAAGTGAGCACGAATTTCAGAAATTTTGCGAAGAACACCTGCTGAGTGTCCATGTGCTGTATCAATAACAATAGCGTCTGCACCTGCTTCAAAGAGAGCTTCTGCACGTTCAAAAGTGTCAGAAGTAACCCCAACAGCACCTGCTACCAAAAGACGACCAAATTCATCCTTAGCTGCATTAGGAAACTCAATAACTTTTTCGATATCCTTAATAGTAATGAGTCCTGACAAACGACCTTCTTCATCAACTAAAGGCAACTTTTCAATGCGGTGCTCATGAAGAATACTTTCAGCAGTTTCAAGATCTGTTCCAACCGGAGCTGTGACCAATTGCTCAGAAGTCATATGTTCTGAAATTGGTGTCTCGTAATTAGAGATAAAGCGCATATCACGGTTTGTGATAATACCAACCAATTTACGATTTTCAAGTGTCTCAACGATTGGAACACCTGAGATACGATATCGTTGCATCAATTCTTCAGCTTCAGCGACTTTATGTTCTGGTGTTAAGAAGAATGGATCAATGATTACACCATTTTCAGAGCGTTTTACTTTGCGAACTTCTTCAGCTTGTTCCGCAATAGACATGTTTTTGTGAATAACACCCAAGCCACCTGCACGAGCAATTGAGATAGCCATCTTACTATCTGTTACCGTATCCATGGCTGCAGTGATGATTGGGATATTTAATGTCAAATTTTTAGCCAATTTCGTCTTCAAGTTGACGTTGTTTGGTAGAACATGACTTTCCGCAGGAATAAGCAATACGTCATCAAAAGTGTAACCTTTTTTCAAGAATTTAGTGTCCCAATTTGACATTATAATCGTCCTCTTTTCTCAAAGTTTTGAGGTACAAAAACCCCAGCCTATTTTTTAATTGATAATATCATATCATGCTAAACAGATTTGTCAACAAATTTCGCATAAGATTATAAGAAAACCTTTTTCCAAATAAAAATAGGGGTCCAGATTATCTGGAGTCCCTATTTTTATTTCTTAGAAATATTTAATTCCCATCGCTTCTTTTACTTCTGCTAATGTTTGTCCAGCAACCTCGCGCGCAGCTTGACTACCATTTTCAAGCATACGGAAAACTTCCCCCATATCCTTGGCATACTCTAAACGACGTTCACGAATTGGAGCCAACTCACGTTCTAAAATTTCTAGAAGATAACGTTTTGTTTTCACATCTCCCAAACCACCGCGCTGATAATGTTCCTTCATTTCAGCAATTGTAACAGCATCTTCTTCGCGACCAAAGATATCAAGATAATGGAAAACCATATTACCTTCGATTTGGCCTGGATCTTCCACACGAATATGATTTGGATCAGTATACATGCTCATGACTTTTTTACGAACAGTATCCTCATCATCTGAAAGGAAGATTCCATTACCCAAGGATTTAGACATCTTAGCATTACCATCTAGACCTGGGAGGCGTCCTGCAGCTTCATTTTCTGGGTAGATTCCCTCTGGTTCAACCAAAATATCGCAGTTGTAAGTATGATTAAAACTACGTACAATTTCACGTGTCTGCTCAATCATTGGCTTTTGGTCATTCCCAACAGGAACATAATTTGCTTTAAATGCCGTGATATCAGCTGCTTGAGAAATTGGATAAACTAGAAAGCCTGTGGGAATAGATTCTCCGAAGCCTTTTTGAGCAATTTCCGTCTTAACTGTTGGATTACGCTCTAAACGGGCCAACGAAACTAGGTTCATGTAATACATAGTCAACTCAGCCAACTCAGGAATCTGACTTTGAATGAAAATAGTCGACTTCGCTGGATCCAAACCTACAGAAAGATAATCTAAAGCAACATTCCCAATAGATTCTTTGATGATTTCTGATTCTTTCGCGTGATCAGTAAGGGCTTGCTGGTCAGCTAAAAATACAAACATCTTGTATTTATCTTCGTTTTGTAACAGTACACGATTCTTTAGACTACCCACATAGTGTCCAAGATGGAGTTTTCCTGTTGGACGGTCTCCCGTCAAAATAATAGGTTTCGTCATATAATTACCTCTCTAATACAAAAAAATCCCCACGCAAAATATGCGTGAGGGCGTTAATCACTTTTGATACGCGGTACCACCTCAGTTGATAACTCTTTGTAAAGCTATCATCTCAAAACTTCTCAACAAAGAAGTTGCACGGTAAGGGGTGCCAAACCTAACGTTTATGTGTTCACGTTACTCGTCAATTTTCCTCAGCCCATTCATTCCACCTTCATACTGGTTTACACCTACCACCAGCTCTCTAAAAAGAAAGAAAGAATTACTCTTCTGATGACTATTATTCTACATTGTTTTATCCATTTTTGTCAAGGTTATGTTTCTAGTTTCACGTGAAACAAAAACTTCTAAACAATCAAAATAGTCATTACTTGACGGATACTAAAAAAGACTT
>DBFVHV010000025.1:0-1763 GCA_048524165.1 Streptococcus sp. | reverse complement strand
GTTATAGTATCAGATTTCGATAATATAGTATAAGTGTAATCGTTTTCTAAGTGTTATACTATAAGTATATTGAACAATGCAAGGAGATAAAAGATGGCTTATACATTTCAGAAAGAATTTCTCTGGGGTGGAGCAACAGCTGCCAACCAGTTTGAAGGTGCTTATAATCTAGATGGCAAAGGCTTGTCAGTGCAAGATGTGACTCCAAAAGGTGGTGTCCCTATTGAACCTGGGGCTTTGAATCCTTTGATTACTGAACAACCAACACCAGATAATCTAAAGCTCGAAGGTATAGATTTCTATCACCGCTATAAAGAGGATATTGCGCTATTTGCAGAGATGGGTTTCAAGGTATTTCGCCTGTCGATTGCATGGTCTCGTATTTTCCCAAACGGAGACGATGCCGAGCCAAATGAAGCAGGACTAGCCTTCTACGATAAGGTTTTTAACGAATTGGCTAAATATGGTATCGAGCCTCTGGTCACCTTGTCTCACTATGAAACTCCACTAAACTTGGCGCGTGAGTACAACGGATGGACTAATCGTAAATTAATTGGATTTTATGAGAATTATGTTCGTACAGTCTTCAAACGCTATAAGGATAAGGTCAAATATTGGTTGACCTTTAATGAAGTGAATTCTGTTCTACATGCACCGTTCATGTCAGGTGGTATTGCAACACCTATGGAAGAGCTATCTAAACAGGAACTCTACCAAGCCGTCCACCATGAGTTAGTCGCTTCAGCTTCAGCAACTAAGATTGGCCATGAAATCAACCCTGACTTTAAAATCGGTTGTATGGTTCTTGCCATGCCTGCCTACGGGATGACAGCTAATCCTTTGGACCAGTTGGCTGTTCATGAGTTTGAAAATCAAAACTATCTCTTCTCGGATATCCATGCACGTGGGAAATATCCGAACTACATTAAACGCTATTTCAAAGAGAACGATATTGAAATACAATTTGCCCCTGGCGATGATGAGATTTTAAAGAATACCGTTGATTTTATTTCATTCTCTTATTACATGTCTGTCGCAACAGCACACAATCCAGAAGAATACAAGGTTGGTAAAGGCAACATCTTAGGAGGTGTCGAAAATCCATACCTTGAGAAATCAGAATGGGGCTGGGCTATTGATCCAATTGGACTTCGTTTGGTTTTAAATGACTTTTATGATCGTTATCAATTGCCATTGTTTATTGTCGAAAATGGTCTAGGTGCTAAAGATGTCCTCGTTGATGGTCCTGATGGTCCGACAGTTGAGGATGATTATCGTATTGACTACCTTAAAAAACACTTGATTCAAGTTGGTGAAGCTCTTCAAGATGGAGTAGAACTTTGGGGCTACACGACCTGGGGACCAATTGATTTGGTTTCAGCCTCGACTGCAGAACTTAGTAAACGTTATGGTTTCATCTACGTTGATCGAAATGATGATGGCAGTGGTAGCTTGGCACGTTATAAGAAAAAGTCATTTGCTTGGTATAAGTCTGTTATCGAAAGTCATGGTGCTGCCCTTTACAAATAGAAAACTGTCAAGAATCCCAACACATGCTTGGGATTCTTTTTAGTATTTCGATACAGCCTTAATTAATGGAATTTTTAGCTTTTTGAATGAAACTATTGTATTACAATACAAATATTTTTAAACGGCTTTATTTATTATAACTTACACATTTTTTGAAAAAGTGGTAGAATAAAAGTGTGAAAACGTTCTTATATTTTCTGAAGAAGTAGCCAGACTATTTCTTTGCTTTTCCT
>DBFVHV010000024.1:0-2750 GCA_048524165.1 Streptococcus sp. | reverse complement strand
CATTGGTAATCCGGAAACTCAGGAAATGTTGGATCAACTCAATAATCCAATTTTAGCTAGTTTCCTCTCTAACCGCATTTTAGAAATGCGAGCTACTCATATCGATATTGCTATAAACATCAGTCCTCAGTTTGGTGAGATTCCATTGTCAGATTTAGATTTGTATCAACTTCTCCAAGCTTCCGATAAAGCAATCAGTAAGCTTCTTCGCCCTGATATCAAGGTTAGTAGCAGTTATTTACAGCTAGATCATTCGCAGCTCCTTGTCGTCGAATTACCAGTTTTAACTGACAAAGTTGATAAGGATAAGGAACTAAATGAATTAGTTAAGACTCTGCCAAATGTCGACTACCGAATCGGCTTACATTCAGGTTACCTGACACAAATTATTGAAATCTTTGAGCCTGGATATTAAAATTTTTTATAAAAAAATAGCTTTTGGGCTCTTTTTTAGTTTTATAAAATTAACACACTAAATGTCTAATCTACTCAGAAAAAATGTTAAAAGAAGAAACTATTTAAAACGAAACTAAAAGACACTCAAAGTACTCTGAGTATCTCTATCAGGTGATAATATTCAATTGGTTAATGAGTTAGAAGGCACCTCCACCTCCTCCGCCTCCTCCACCAGAGAAGCCACCGCCACTAAAGCCTCCACTACCACTACTTGAGTTAATGGAGAAGTTACTTACGGTATCTGAAGCAGAAACATAGTTTTGCAATGCAGTTGAATTGTAAAGCATGGCAAAAGATACAGGTGAATAAGTAAATGCATCTAAAGATGGATTGCTAAGGTGAATGTTGTAACGTTTCAAAACATCACTGACTTTCTTTGCCTGTCCATAAAGTGTCGCATAAACGAGAATACGATTCCATAAAACAATGGATTGTAATTCTGCTTGATTAAACTGCCCGATACTCTTAATCATGTTGTTAAAACTATGCCATTGATAATAAATATCTGAGTTTTCTGGAATAAGGCATCCGTTCACCCGCCCATTGATTTGAAAACGAAAAATAAGATGCACGGTAATAACTGGGAAGAAAAAGAGTAAATATAACAAGGATAAATTAGAGGAGAAACCAATCGAGAGAAGGAAGAAACCAATAGCAATAAGTATGTAGAGGAATACAAATATGTTGTTCGCCACTGAAGATAAATGAGTTTCTGAAGAAGTAAGCTGCCTATACAGGCTTGGTAGTCCGAGTTGCTTTTCTTGCCTTTCGACACCTTGGGTGACCCTTGTAGCATCCTCCAAAAACAGACTTTTAATATTTCTACCTATAGAGCGAAGCTTATCTCTTTCCGTCCTATTTTTAGCTTTTTTATACTGACTTTCAATTTCATCTTCGTTAATATAGTATCGTGAGAACATATCTTTCTCTTTGACTTGAGTTTGACCATCAAAAAGCATGTCAATAAAAGCTAATTCAAAATCAGCTAAACCATCCCTTTTAACAAATTCGAGAATTGGCTCTCCCGTTGATTGATTAAAGGATAAATTTCCTCTATCTATAAGATCCAGTATCGTTGCTTGAACCATATGGTTAAAGGATAGTGGATAAGTCACACTATTCAGACCACTAATGTCAAATCGTTGGTTGTAGACGTTCTGAGCAAGAACTAGAGGAGCTAGATTTTGAGGAATGTCATAAAGTCTACTATCCTTTGGAAAACGTGGTGGTCTCGTGCTTCTCAAGACTGAACTATAAAACACAATTGCTAAAACAAACAAGACAAGGAGAAGTCCTGGAAAAAGACCATAGAAAATTATGTGATAAATCTTTCTATTTCTCACAATATCATTTTCCTGTTTTAGGAATTTATCTTTAGCTGAACTATTGATAATATTAGTGGAATTTTTAGATTTTAGACTTGATGTCATAGGCCAATAAGCATGAAGTTCAAGTTTCCCCTTTGCAGGAAAATTATCAAACTGAATATTATAGCCTTCATCCGTCCTTTGAACCTGAGGATTTTTTTGGAAAAATCCTGCATGAGCATAAAGCTCACCCTTACTGGAATCCAAACCATCAACAGTAAAATCAACATGACCAATCGACTTATCCCAGTCAGAAATCGGAAACCAATTGAGGACAGCAACATCAGAATAAAGATTTAAAATACGATTAATTTGCCAAGTAACCTTAAGAACAACTTTATCACCACTATGTCCTTGATTGTAAACTTTCAGCTTAGTTCCATCTGATAATTCTGATGCTACAACCTCGACATAGGGTTTGGTTTGGCCATTTACTGTCGCTGTTACCTTTGGATTACCAGCAATGTAAAAACCATCTGGAACTGGCTTTGCACTTCCTAATGTAACATACTGCCCATGGTAATCACTCTCAAAATCATAAGTAATCTCCTGCGTAAATGTTGCACTACTATTATCCGAAATACTTAGATGCCCTTTGTATGAGGGGATACTGTAACTAACGTCATCAGCTTTAACAGAAATTACGGGGACTATAAAAGCTATTATACAACCAATCCAAATCAAAAATATATACAAAAACACTCCTTACTGCTAGCCTTAAAACCAAAAGAAATAGCAATGGACAAAACCAGGACAATTTCTTTTGGTTTCTCAAATAAGAAGGGGCAAAAACTTAAGCTTGATAAACAATCTCACCGTCACAGATAGTGTATTTAACACTTCCAGTAAGCTCTTCGCCTACAAATGGTGAGTTGGCTGCCTTAGACTTAAAGTCCGCTGTGACCTGACGTTTTTCCTTGTCTGCAA
>DBFVHV010000023.1:0-7802 GCA_048524165.1 Streptococcus sp. | reverse complement strand
TAAGGAATCTTATATCGTTACCATGGTGGATAAGTACTGGGCTGTTAAAGAAGCAGCGACACCTTTACGAAACCGCATTAAAAATCGTAAGTTTTTCCGTCGCAAGACTCTACAAAGTCACCACCATTAATTTATTAAACTTAGGAGATATCTATGGAATCAAATGCAATTTATACAACTAGTGATGCAGGATTAAATCGCTTTTTCGGGAAGATTTATGGCCTTGTTGGTATTGGAGTAGGGCTTTCAGCAGTCATTTCTTATCTGATGTTATTCCCTCTCTCTCATGTTTTTGTCAACATTCTCATGAATTATTCTTGGGTCTACATGGCAGCACTCTTTTTGGAGTTTGGCTTGGTCTTATTGGCTAGTGGTGCTGCACGAAAAAATACACCTGCGGCTCTACCTTTATTCTTAGTTTATTCCGCTCTGAATGGTTTCACACTTAGTTTTATCATCGTTCAATATACGCAAGCTATTGTTTTCCAAGCTTTCCTAAGTACTGCCATTGTCTTCTTTGTCATGGCACTTATTGGAGTTTCTATTAAGCGTGACTTGTCAGGGATGGCCAAATTCCTTATGGCAGCCTTGATTGGAATCATTGTGGCTAGCTTGGTTAATATTTTCTTTGCAAGTAGCACGATGAGTTTTGTGATTAGTATTGTATCAGTTCTCATTTTCTCTGGTTTAATTGCTTATGACAATCAGTTAATTAAAAAGGTTTATTATAGTACTAATGGTCAGGTCTCAGATGGATGGGCAGTTTCTATGGCGCTCAGTCTCTACTTGGATTTTATTAACTTGTTCTTGAATATCTTGCGAATCTTTGCAAGACGTAATTAGTAAAAAAGAATCAGCCACCTGACTGATTCTTTTTGTGTTTAACGGTTTTTTGTAAGTGTCCCTTGTTGACCTGTATAGGCGTAGAAGAGTGGATAGTAATCCCATTTTCCGACATAGCTATCTTTGTCTGGAAAGGCCCACTTATCGTCTTTCTTAGTGAGTTCAACTGAGTAATCATTAAAGATATTTGTTCCTTCAGTCTTTGGTGCTGACGGACTTACTTCTTTGATTGAATTAGGTAAGTAAGTTTCCATGTAGTATTGTCGGGTCAATTGGTCAACATTTCCAGCGTTAGCACCATTGCTCTGTAGGTAGTTTTTTAGATCGTCAGTAAGACTTGGATGGTTAGCAACATAGGCATCATCTGCAGCTTTCATACTGATAGTTGACATGTCAACGTTAAACTCTGCCTTATCTTTAGTAACGATAATATTGTCAACGGAGTAGCTACCACGTTCACGGTTAGCAGTTTGAACCCATCCGAAAATTTTTGGAACTTCATCTCCAGTTGGTTTGATATTATCAGTTTCATCATAGCTGTATTGAAGACTATCTGAGAAATATTGGCTAAGTTCACCCTTAGCCTTGTCTAAGTCGTTAGAAACAAATTTACTGTAATCTTTACTTTCTCCACCTAGAAGAACTGCGTTGAAATAAGCATCAACAGCCTTTTTAACATTGGCAGTTGTTTGACCATCGAAATCTTTTAGATTAGTAGAAACAGTTTGACCCTCTGTCTTTTCATTTTTTGATTCAAAATAGAGTTTATAGTTTTCGTCGTTGTTAACTTCGAAAAAGAGGGAGACAGTCTTGTAGTCATCAGCTTCAACCTTTCCAAAGTCATCTGTAGCATCTTCTACGTTCTTATTTTTGTTGAAGAGAGTAGGTAGGTCATCTTTGTCAATCTTGCTTGCTGTGACTTTTTTACCATCTTCATCTTTGAGGTAGAATTGTTTAGCAGATGTTTTTAGCTCATTTTCCATATCTTCAGAAGTATTCTCAAGTTTGAATGAGACTTCAACTAAGGTTTGATCATCTTTAAGCTTGAGATCGCTTCCAGACATATAGACAATGTCGTTAACAGAAAGCTTAGCATCGAGTTTTGGCTTGGCACATGCTGACAATGTAAAGACGGCTACTAGAGCAAGCGCCCCAGAATAAAGATATTTTTTCATAAATAATCCCCCATTATTTTATTAAGGTTATACGTCTATTGTATCATGAAATATCCCTTGAGATTATTAGAAATTTGGGTTTCAAGTCTTTTCTTGTGCTATAATAAGATTACTATTGTAAAAAAATGGAGAATATAATGACAAAAACCCCCTTTATTACGGCTGACAAACTCAATCAAATCACTGCAGAATTTCCAACACCTTTCCACCTTTACGATGAAAAAGGTATTCGTGAAACAGCACGTGCAGTTAATGCAGCCTTTTCATGGAATCCAGGTTTTAAAGAATTCTTTGCTGTAAAGGCAACACCTAATCCAGCAATCCTCAAAATCTTGAAGGAAGAAGGGTGCGGTGTAGATTGTGCGACTGATACAGAGCTTGTCATGAGTAACAAAATTGGCTTTGATAGCACTGCCATTAGTTTTACGTCTAATGATACACGTGCAGAAGAATTTGTTTATGCGCGTGATATTAATGCGACAATCAACCTTGATGCTTACGAAGATATCTTCTTCTTGGAAGAGGCTGCAGGGCTACCTGAAACCCTTTCTTTACGCTTTAACCCAGGTGGTGTCTTCTCGCTTGGTACAGATATTATGGATCATCCTGAAGAATCTAAATTTGGGATGACTAAGGAGCAACTTTTCAAAGGTTATGCTTATCTTAAAGAAAAAGGGGTGAAATCATTCGGTTTGCATGCCTTCTTGGCGTCAAATACAGTAACGAATGAGTACTATCCAACCTTGGCTGCTCAACTCTTTGAATTAGCTGTAGAAATCAAGAATGAGCTTGGTGTCAGCCTTGACTTTATCAACTTATCAGGTGGTGTTGGAGTAGACTACACGCCAGCGAACAAGCAAAACGATATTGCTGCTATCGGTGAAGGTGTTCATGCTAAGTTTGATGAAATCCTTGTACCAAATGATCTTGGGCACATCAGTATTTACACTGAACTTGGTCGTTTTATGACAGCGCCACACGGACTCGTTGTTACTAAGGTTCTTCATATTAAGGATACTTATCGACGTTATGTTGGGGTTGATGCTTCTGCAGTTAACTTGCTTCGTCCAGCAATGTATGATGCCTACCACCACATTACTAATATGACTAATCCAAATGGTGATATTCAAGTGGTTGATGTCACAGGTTCGCTTTGTGAAAACAATGATAAGTTTGCTAAGAACCGTGAATTACCTGAGGCTCGTATTGGAGATACCTTGGTTATCCATGATACAGGTGCCCATGGTTTTTCAATGGGTTACAACTATAATGGTCGTCTTCGTTCTGCAGAAATCCTCTATCAAGAAGATGGAACAGCACGAATGATTCGTCGTGCAGAGACTATGAATGATTATTTTGCGACACTTGACGGTTTTGATTTTGAAATTTAACAAAAAATAGGCCAGACCCAGGAGGTCTAGCTTATTTTACTTTAATGATAACCGCTTCAAGAATGATATTGGCCATCTCTTCTGGAGATTCAATACAGTCTTCCTTGAGCCAGAGTGTCAAAATGGTAACAATGGTACTAACGTAAACTTCCAAAGAATACTTGGCTGGAATATGATAGCTTCTTTCCATAAGTTCTGTGACATTTTCGATATCAGAGTTAAGGATGGTCTCGATAATGAACTCACGAATCAATCCATTGATATTTGGAATGTGTGTCATTAATGTGAGACAGAGCTTATGATTTTCCTTAAGATATCGTAACATCTCGGTTAGAACACCTTCTTGATAGGTCATGTCCTCCTGCAGAATACTTGAAATTTTATCTAAAATTTTAGAGAAGGTAGTTTCAACCAAGTCCTCTTTATTTGAATAGTAGTAGTAGAAGGTTGGTCTGCTGAGATTTGCCTTCTTGATGATGTCTGTGATGCTGATTTGTTCGAGTGAACTCTCTTCTAAGAGTTCAATAAATGCATTGACAATTTTTCGTTCGGAAATAGTTGCTTCCTTTAGCATAAATAAACCCCTTTATATAAACATAATAATTTCACAACTTATATAATAACCTATTTTTTTTCTAGAAATCTTACAAGTCTTTTACAGTTGTAAGTAAAAGAAACTGAAAGTCTCATTTTATCAGTATTTTAGAGAAATAATTTTTTTGCGGACTCGTTAAGAAACCAACGTCTTATTTGTCAGTAAGGCCCATTTTTGCTATAATATAAGGTAAATCAACGTTATAGGAGAATTAAATTTATGAACACCGTCCTTTGGATTATTCTTGTTTTTGTAGCCCTTTTGGGTGGCTTTTACGGAGGCGCATATTTTGCCCGCAAACAAATTGAGAAAGAATTAGCTGAAAATCCTCGTTTGAATGTGGACGCTGTTCGTACAATGATGTCTGCAGCAGGTCAAAAACCTAATGAAGCCAAAGTGCGTCAAACATATAATCAGATTATCAAACAACAAAAACAAGCACTTGCAGATAGCAAGAAAAAGAAAAAATAATGGTGGGGAGCTGGGACGTGAATCTCAGCTTTTTACATGTAATGTAAGGGGATAAGGAGGCAAGATGGATAATCGACCTATAGGATTTTTGGATTCTGGTGTCGGAGGACTGACGGTAGTACGTGAGCTTAAACGTCAGTTGCCTCACGAGTCTATTGTTTATATTGGTGATTCTGCTAGGGCTCCATATGGGCCTAGACCAGCAGGACAAATCAGAGAATATACCTGGCAGTTGGTTAAGTTTCTTCTGACCAAAGATGTAAAGATGATTGTTATTGCTTGTAATACGGCGACAGCAGTGGTTTGGGAGGAAATTAAAGAGGCTTTGGACATTCCAGTGATAGGTGTGGTTTTGCCTGGTTCTAGTGCTGCCATTAAGTCTAGCCAGTCTGGTCATATTGGTGTCATTGGTACTCCTATGACAATTGCGTCTAATATCTATGAGCAAAAAATTAAGCGTCTGGCACCACAAATGAATGTCTTGAGTTTGTCTTGTCCCCGTTTTGCCCCAATTGTTGAATCCAATGAAATTCATTCAAGTGTGGCTAAAAAGATTGTCTATGAAAGCTTAGCTCCTTTAGTTGATAGGGTAGATACCTTGGTTTTGGGTTGCACCCATTACCCACTTTTACGCCCGATTATTCAGAATGTTATGGGGCCAAGTGTCAAGTTGATTGATAGCGGAGCTGAAACTGTTCGTGATGTTTCTGTCTTGCTCAATTACTTTGAGATTAATCGTAGTCGTGAGGTTGAAGACAAGACGGAAGAATACTACACTACAGCTAGTGTGCTTGGTTTTAAAGAAATTGCTGAACAGTGGCTGGGTGAGGAAGTTACTGTCCAACATGTAGATTTGGACAAGGAGTTAGAAAATGACTAAATCAATTTTTGAATATAAGGATGATAAAGACTGGTACTTGGCTAGTTTTGGAAGCTATAATCACTTGACATGTTTTGGTGGTGATGAGGCCTATGAACAATATGTTGACTTTTTTCAGGGCTTGACCAACGCCTTGGCTGTTAGTGGCTTTCAGTTACATGTTGTTAAACACTCCTCGGATCTTCGCTTAATGTCTTTTATCTTGGATTGTTTGAAAGAGGAGCTTGGTCGAGACTTGGTTGTTACGCAACATCAAGGGGCCTTGCTTGTAAGTGAAGGGGACAAGCTTCTCTATGTCCACCTACCTAGAGAAGGTATCAGCTTGGATGATTTCTTTGGTTCTGATAATAAATCAGACTTTGGTGATGTTTTGTTGATTGCGACACGCAACGAAGGAAAAACCAAGGAGTTTCGGAAACTATTTGGAAAGCTTGGTATTAAGGTAGAAAATCTTAATGATTATCCAGATCTTCCTGAGGTTGCTGAAACTGGTATGACCTTTGAAGAAAATGCACGCTTGAAGGCGGAAACTATTTCGGAATTAACTGGTAAGATGGTTCTTTCTGATGATTCAGGTTTGCAGGTAGATGTTCTTGGAGGTTTGCCAGGTGTGTGGTCTGCTCGTTTTGCGGGTCCAGAAGCTACCGATGCTGAAAATAATGCTAAGTTACTGCATGAACTTGCCATGGTACTTGATGATAGCAAACGCTCTGCCCAGTTCCATACAACCTTAGTTGTTGCAGCACCTGGCCGTGATAGTTTGGTTGTTGATGCAGACTGGAAAGGCTATATTGGCCGAGAACCTAAAGGTGACAATGGCTTTGGTTATGATCCCCTTTTCTTAGTTGGCAATACGGGTAGGACAGCAGCAGAGCTTTCTGCAGAGGAAAAAAATGAACAATCTCACCGTGGACAAGCTGTTAAAAAACTTATGGAGGTATTCCCAGCATGGCAGAACAAACAATAATCGTAATGAGCGACTCCCATGGAGAACGTGATATTGTAGTAGACATAAAAAAACATTATCAAGGGAAGGTAGATGCCATTTTCCATAATGGAGATTCTGAGTTAGAATCAAGCGATTCTGTTTGGGAAGGTATCCATGTGGTTCGTGGTAACTGTGACTATGATTCAGGTTATCCAGAACGTTTGGTCGTAAAACTTGGTGATGTGATTATTGCGCAAACGCATGGCCATCTCTTTGGGATTAATTTTACCTGGGACAAGTTGGATCTTTGGGCACAACAAGAGGATGCTGATATCTGTCTATATGGGCATTTACATGCGGCAGCAGCTTGGCGAAATGGTAAGACAGTGTATATCAATCCAGGTTCTGTTTCACAGCCACGTGGTCCAATCCATGAGAAACTCTATGCTAAGGTGATTATAAACGATGCAAAGATTCGTGTGGAATATTACACACGTGACCATGAACTTTATTCAGAACTGACACAGGAATTTGAACGATGATTGCTAAAGAATTTGAAGATTTTTTGTTGGCTCATTTAGACAACTATTTGATTCCATCAGATCAAGTTACTATTTTTATTGATAGCCATAACGCTGATCATGTGGTTTTGCTTTTGACAAGCAATGGTTATTCACGTGTTCCCGTTTTGACTAAGGACAAGCATTATCTTGGGACAGTATCTTTGGCGGATATCAAGCGTTACCAAGATGAACATAACTTGCAAGAGTGGGAGATGGTTAATCGCGATATCGGACCGATGACTTCAGATGTTGTGGCAACAGTGAAAGATGATGCTAATCTGAGTGAGGTGATGCATAAGCTAGTTGATAATCCTTTCCTTGCAGTAGTTGACAGCCAAGGTATTTTTAAAGGGATTATTACACGAAAATCAATTCTCAAGGCAGTTAATAGCCTCTTACATGACTTTACACATGACTATATCATCATTCCAAAAACAACTGACAACTCAGATTACTGATTTTCTAGCTAGGAAGACCATTTCTGATAGCTCAAAACAAGCTTATGCTTATGACCTTAAGCAGTTTGTAAACTGTCTTCCAGGACGAATAGATCAAACCAGTCTCAAGCTTTATGAAAACCAACTCAAGGAGTGGAAGCCTTCTGTGCAAAAACGTAAGCGCTCGGCTGTTAATCAGTTTTTGCTTTACCTTTATCAAAAGGGTGAATTAGAGGAGTTTTTTAAACTGTCAGAGACTGCACCACTCCCTTCTCAGCAAGAAGAGTTAGAAAGCTTTGATTTGTCGTCGCTCTATGAGGGACAAGAAGGGCCCGGTAAACTGGCTTGTCTGTTTATTCTAGAGTTAGGACTCTTACCTTCAGAAATCTTGGAGCTGAAATGGGAAGATATCGACTTGGATTTTGGTGTTGTAACCGTGGCTAAGGGAAGTACTAAGCGTGTTCTCAGACTGGATGGAGCTTTGAAAGAGCTCTTATTTGGGATTAGAAATGACAATAG
>DBFVHV010000022.1:0-3582 GCA_048524165.1 Streptococcus sp. | reverse complement strand
ATAAAAGGCATTTTTCTCGCCATTTACAGTAACATTAGTGTTAGTTGTGCTATCAACAGATGAACCTGTGCCACCGTTCTTGTCGAAACGGTATTCTTTTTGGTTAGACAATTCACCTGTTTCAGCATTAAAGTATTGGCTTCCACCATTACGTTCAAGAACATAGTTCTTGCGAATAGTGCCATCATCTTCAACGTAGTATTGTTTTCCATTAATAGTTTTGATGTGGCTTGGACCATTAGTTACTACAGTGTTAGTTGCTGGAAGGTCGTTATTTACTACTGTGACCGTATTATTGCCGTTATTAGCATTGTTATTATTACCAGCAACTGGTGTGGCACGACGGCCTCCTGTAGGACCACGGCGGGCACCAGTCGCACGACGTTCACGTGTCGCTGCACGGTCTGTAACTGTTCTTGTATCAGTTGTAGTATTCTTATTTGTTGTATCAACAGCTGTATCGTTGGTTGCTGTTACATCTGTTGTAGTAGCTGCACGATCAGTACCAACTGGCGCTGCTGTATCAACTGCATTCGCTACAACTGAATTTGTTGTATCAGTTGTCAAATCGAAAGTTGCTGCTGGAGCTGCTTGGTCAGTTGCAGCAGCGTTTGTCGTTGCAACTGTTGTCGTTGGATCCTGAGCAGCCGTTGTATCGTTGGATACAGTACCCGTATCAACAGTAATATCGGGGATGGCTACAGTAGCATCCGTGTGTTCGTCGGCCTGAACGACACCGTCATTAGTTCCTAAAGAAACAGCTGAGACCGCACCGAGTGACATCCCCGTCACTGCGATGGTTACCCATTGTTTCTTAACTTTGTGCATTTTAAAATGTACTTTTTTGTCCATAATAAAAAGACTCCTTTTTCCCATTTATAGCTTCATTCTAAATCATTGAAAGCTTTTTTTCAATAAGATTCGATAAATTTTCATAATTTTTAGAAAAGTCCTTTTATTACTTTAATGACATTAGTTTTAAATGAGTGTTTTGGAATGTAAAAATACTTATTTTAGTGTTGTTGAGAGAAAGATAATTGATAATCTATAGCTATTTAGAATGATTATTGATAAGGTGTTTCTTTTAATGGGATTACAAGGAACTCTAATGAAAATTCACAAAATCCTTAAGGCACTTCTCTCAAAGCGACAAAAAATACCATCCTTACCAAACCATTAGGTCTGTTAAGATGGTGTCTTTTTTAGTCTAGCTTCTCATATAAAAACTAAATTCTAACTATCTAAGCAACTGACTGGTTGCCGAGGGATAAGAGGTTCAAGTTTGACTTCTAAAGCGATAGTGAATAACCACTTTTCCATCAAAAAATGAAAGGGATAAAAGCAGATAATAAGGCGACAATCCATCACATAAAAATAAGTCAAAACCCTATTTATCCTGGTGAAAATAAGAGAAAAAGGAGTATAATAAAGATGAAAAGAGTTAAATCATTTAGAAACAAATAGAGGGGTAGGTGAGAAAAAATTCCAGTAAAAAATACAAACTTCAAGACAAACCAAGATAAGGTTAAGACTGGTCAAGAGGTCAACAATCAAGACATCATTAAAAATAATTCTCCAGACAACAGGGTTGCTTCTATTATCCTGTCAGTCGCATTTTATTCATCTTTGGCTTATCTTGGCTTGTTTTTACTTTTTGGTTTGTTAACTCCTTTTGGAATGCTTGTAATTGTTTTTCTAGGTTATAGCTTGGTTAGCTTTGTCATTGCAACCATCTTAACAGGCATAGGGTGTAAAAAAGGTAATAAAAATTTCTTAGCCACAAGTATTGGTTTTTATATAGTCTCTATCCTTTTGGCTGGTGACCCTGACTGGGGAGTTTTTCGAGTCATACCGATTCTGTTAACCATTTTAGTAACAGTGGGAACAGTCATGTATAAACAAGTAGATAAATAATCATAACCACCCGTCTAACGGGTGGTTTGATCAAGGGCTATAAGCCCATAATACCAGCCAGCGCCTAAAGACGCTGGCTTTCACTTTGTTCAAGCCTTATTGCTTTTGACTCGTCACAAGCCTCTCAAAGAGGCATTCGCATTACTTACCATTATCCCTGAAGGGATTTTCATATTCTTTTACGCTTAATTTGTCCAAAGCGATATCATACTTCTCTTGTTCCTGAATATATTTCTTTATTGTGGCTTCATTAAGTCCTACCGTACTTACATAATAACCTTCTGCCCAAAAATGTCTGTTACCAAATTTATATTTTAAATTGGCGTGTTTATCAAACATCATCAATGCACTTTTACCTTTTAAATATCCCATAAAACTAGCTACACTCATTCGTGGTGGAATACTTACTAGCATATGAACATGATCTGGCATTAAGTGGCCTTCTATTATTTCAACGCCTTTATATTGGCATAGTCTATGAAAAATCTCTCCCAGACTACTCCTATATTGATTATAGATTATTTTTCGTCTATACTTAGGTGTAAATACAATGTGGTACTTACACTTCCATTTTGTATGTGATAAACTGTGAGCTTTTTGCGCCATAGTCTTAACTCCTTTCGTTTTACAATTGGCTTGAACACCTATATTGTAACTCGTTTGGAGTTTTTTTGTTATGACGGTATGACCTTCGATGCGCACCCGCATAGCGGGTGGTTTATTTGTTTCGCACCTTCGGAGCGAAACGGACTTAAAGTTACCAAACAAAAAGTAGGTTGGGACTAAGTCCCAATCTACTTTCATTCTAGACATTGAATGTTAACATCATAAGCCTAACAAATTTTCCAAATGCGCAACGGCATCTGCAAAGTTATCCACAATGTAAGTTGCTGCTTCTTTCACAGCCTTTGGAGCATGGGACATACAGTAAGAAATGTCTGCCACCTCAAACATGGAAATGTCATTTCCTGAATCACCAAATGCGACAACAGGTCGAAAATGCGTTTTTAAAAACTCTAAACCACTTCCTTTAGAAACGCCTCTGGCAGTTACTTCTATGCGAGTTCCCCCAGATTGATAGACTTCTAAATCTGGAAAATGTTGTTTAAGCTCTTGGACATAGGCCTCAGTTTTGTCAGCCTCTGGTCGAATGTTAAATTTATAAATCTGACGTTGACGAACATTATCATAACTGACTTCAACAGCATTGAGCGTATTAAAGATATTGTGACACCTAAAGATGTGATTGTTGTCTTTTCACTTGGAGGAAGCAACAAAGACGTGAGCAACAGTATTTTACAAGCCAAAAGGCATGGGGCAACTGTCTTAACTATTACCACCTTAGGGAATCACCTACTTTCTAAAATGAGTGACCATATGATTTTTATTTACGATGCCCCTAAAAAACGTGAAAATTTACGCTCAAGTTTGATGTTCAATTTGGTTGGAAACTTACTATTTGAAGTGATTTTAACGGAGCAACATCGCCTCTCATCTCGGTAATATGACATCACTAAGCTAGGAGATTGTCTTAAACACGATCTCCTTTTTCTATATTCCAATTATTTCTTCTTTTTAAAAGCACCTCAACATTCCCACATAAAAAACACCTCATAGCTAGATTCTTTCTAACATAGAGGTGTTTTTCATCCTTTTCCAAGTATTGTT
>DBFVHV010000021.1:0-5812 GCA_048524165.1 Streptococcus sp. | reverse complement strand
TTGCAGAGACTGATTTTGTCTGCTCATCTGTCAACATTGGTTCAACAAAGACTGGTATTAACATGACAGCGGTACGTGATATGGGACGTATCATTAAAGAGGCTTCTGTGTCAGATCCAATGGGTCCAGGTAAATTGGTTGTCTTTGCCAATGCGGTTGAAGATAATCCATTTATGGCAGGTGCCTTCCACGGTGTTGGTGAGGCTGACGTTGTAATCAATGTTGGGGTTTCAGGTCCTGGTGTTGTGCAACGTGCTGTTGAGAAGGTTCCAGGTGAAAGTTTTGATGTTTTAGCTGAAACAGTTAAGAAAACTGCCTTTAAAATCACACGTGTAGGGCAGTTGGTTGGTCAAATGGCTAGCGAACGTCTAGGTGTCGAGTTTGGTATTGTAGACTTGTCTCTTGCACCAACTCCAGCAGTGGGTGATTCGGTGGCTCGTGTACTTGAAGCCATGGGGCTTGAAGTTGTTGGTACGCACGGTACTACTGCGGCTCTAGCTCTTCTTAATGACCAAGTTAAAAAGGGTGGTATCATGGCATGTAACCAGGTCGGTGGTTTGTCAGGTGCCTTTATCCCGGTTTCTGAAGATGAGGGAATGATTGCGGCTGTTAAGTCTGGACATATCAACCTTGAAAAATTAGAAGCCATGACGGCTATCTGTTCTGTTGGTCTAGACATGATTGCTATTCCTGCTGATACGCCAGATACAACAATTGCGGCCATGATTGCCGATGAAGCGGCTATTGGTGTCATTAACCAGAAAACAACAGCCGTTCGTATTATTCCTTATGGTAAGGAAGGGGACATGTTGAAACTTGGAGGTCTTCTTGGCTATGCACCAGTAATGAAGGTAAATAAAGCTTCATCGGCTGACTTCATTGCGCGTGGTGGTCAAATCCCGGCTCCTGTTCACAGCTTTAAAAACTAAACGGATGATAAGTGCTTTACCAGATTGGTAAGGCATTTTCTGATGATTTCGCTGGCTAGATAGTCAGGTGGATTTGTGCTATAATGAATTCAAAATGACGGAAAGAAGGGGGACTATGAGTAAAGTTAAGTTGTATATTGCGAGACACGGCAAGACTATGTTTAATACCATTGGTCGTGCCCAAGGTTGGTCTGATAGCCCTTTGACCCCGTTCGGTGAAGAAGGAATTCGTGAACTGGGGGTAGGTCTGAAAGCGGCGGGTATTCCTTTCAAGTCTGCTTATTCTAGTGATTCAGGTCGAACGATTCAGACCATGGACATCATTTTACATGAGACGGGTTTGGAAACTATTCCTTATAAACGTGACAAACGTATTCGTGAGTGGTGTTTTGGTAGTTTGGATGGTGGCTATGATGGCGAGCTTTTTTATGGTGTTTTGCCGAGAACAGCTGCTTTTCAAGGTAAGGATTTACATGATGTAACTTATCCTGAGCTTGCCCAGAGTATCCTTGATGTAGATACGGCTGGTTGGGCAGAGTCTTGGGAAGTTCTCAGGAAACGCATTATAGAAGGATTTACAGCTATTGCAGAGGATCTTGAGAGGTCTGGTGGCGGTGATGCTATCGTCGTTAGTCATGGGATGACCATTGCAACCTTTGCTTGGTTAATTGATCCTTCTGTCGAGCATCCTCCATTGGACAACGGTTCGGTTACTGTCGTTGCTTATGAAAATGGTAAGTTTACATTAGAAACGGTTGGCGATATGACTTATCGTCAGGTTGGGCGAGAGATAATAGAAAAAGAAAATGGTAAAAAATAACTATCCAAGTCGCCGTCAGGCGAAAAAGCAAACCAATTGGTTTTTGGTTATCAGTGGTGTCTTGATTGCAGTTCTTTTAGTTACAGCAGGACTTTATTCAATATTTGGCGTCAGTCGTACGGTCCAACAAACCAATGGATCGTCAGTAACAAAAAGTAGTAAGCAAGTTACCGATTCGACTCAAAGCAAGGATACAAAGGGACTACCTGACGTATCGCCTAAAGACTGGGAATTGCTTTTGGTAAATCGAGATAATAAGTCTAAAGAACTAAATCCTAAGATTGCTGATGTAGATGGCGTTTCTGTAGATGCGAGAATTGCTAAAAATGTTGAAGAATTTTTAGCAGCAGCTCAAGAAATTGATCCGAACTATCATTTGATTTCGGGTTATCGTAGTGTTGCTTATCAGACAGAACTTTATGACAGTTATGTTCAGCAGGAAATGGCTGCTGATCCGACTTTGACAGAGTCGCAGGCAGAGAAGAAGGTTCAGACTTATTCACAGCCGCCAGGTGCTAGTGAGCATCAGACAGGTCTTGCGATTGACATGAGTACCGTAGACAGCTTAAATGAAGCAGATCCAGATACTGTGGCTAAGGTCAAAAAGTTAGCGCCGAAGTATGGCTTTGTTCTTCGTTTCCCAGATGGTAAGACATCGTCAACAGGTGTAGGTTATGAGGATTGGCATTTCCGCTACGTTGGTAAAGAATCAGCAGAGTACATGACTGAACATAATCTTACTTTGGAAGAATATTTGGCACTATTAAAGGAGAAAACTAAGTGAGACGACGTTTTAAACTAACAGCCTTTATAACCTTAGTTGCTCTTTTCGCTTTAGGGATTCTCTTGCCGCTGATTCTTCATGCATCTACAGATGATAATGCTCGTACGGTAAAGGTTGCCTATACGCAGAAAGGGTTTATTGAAAACTTAGCACCAACAGCACAAAAAATGTCTAAAAACTATGGTGTCCCTGCGTCAATTCTCCTTAGCCAAGCTGCATATGAGTCGAACTATGGTAGTAGTCTCTTATCTGTTAAATACCATAATATCTACAGTCTCCCTGCTCAGCCAGGACAAGAACATATCTATCTAAAGGATAATGTTTACAGTAAAGGCAAATGGCAATATCAAAAAGTAGATTTTGCAGTTTTTAGAGACTGGTCAAGTTCTATGTCATCTTATCTAGAAGATCTACGCCAAGGTAGATGGGGAGAATCAACCTATAAAGAGGTGGCAGGAACGACGAGTTATAAAGTTGCGGCAGAAAAGCTACAAGCTGCAGGCTTTAATAGTGATCCTGATTACGCTAAACATCTTATTTCTATTATTGAGACCTATAATTTGGTAAAATATGATCGCTGATATTAGAACACCCCTAAGGATGTTTTTTAATGTTTCTAGGTCTCTAGATGTATTTTTAGCACTCTTTCAAAAAGAGTGCTAATTTTTTTGTTTTTTGGGTTGACATGTTTAAGTTTAGGTGTATAATAGAATCATAAGTTAGCAGTCGTCGTACGAGAGTGCTAATAAATAGAAATGAGGTGACATCGTGATTACGCAAAGGCAAAACACTATTTTGAATTTGATAGTTGAGATGTTCACTCGTACACATGAACCTGTTGGTTCTAAAGCATTACAAGACTCGATTGATTCAAGTTCAGCGACCATTCGTAATGACATGGCTAAGTTAGAAAAGATGGGTTATCTTGAGAAAGCCCATACTTCTAGTGGACGCATGCCAAGCCGAGCAGGTTTCCAGTATTTTGTTGCTAATTCTTTGAATCTTGATACGATTGATGAACAAGATGTTTATCAAGTCGTCAAGGCCTTCGACTTTGAAGCCTTTAAACTTGAAGATATCTTGGATGCAGCGGCAAAGCTGCTGGCAGAAATGACAGGATGCACAGCAGTGATTCAAGATGTGGAACCGACCAGACAGCGTCTGACAGGATTTGAAATTGTTCAGCTATCCAATCACGATGCGTTGGCAGTTCTGACTCTAGATGAATCTAAGCCGGTGACAGTTCAGTTTGCCATTCCAAAGAATTTCTTGTCAAGTGATTTGGAAATTTTTCATAAACTTGTTCAAGAACGGTTCTTGGGGAATACTGTCTTAGACATCCATTACCGATTGAGAACAGAGATTCCTCAGATTGTGCAAAAGTATTTTAAGATAACAGATAATGTTTTAGATTTGTTTGATTATATCTTTTCACAGCTCTTCAAGGAATTGATTTTCATAGAAGGTAAGGTTGCATCACTGACCTATGCTGATTTGAAAACCTATCAGTTTTTGGATAACCCACAACATGTGGCTCTTGAGCTTCGATCAGCTATCTCCGATGATGAAGTGACCAAAATTTCGGTCGCAGAATCAACTGAAGAAGCTCTTGAAAATGTCACGGTTATGAGTCATAAATTCTTGATTCCTTATCGTGGGATGGCACTCATGCATGTGATTGGACCAATTGAAATGGATTATCGTCGCATGGTTAGTTTAGTCAACGTTATCGGTCGAGTTTTGGTTATGAAGTTGACGGATTATTACCGTTATCTCAATAGTAACCATTACGAAGTTAATTAAGCTATAACGTTTTAAAAAGTATAGAAAGAGGTGAATGCCTTGACTGAAGATATTAAAAAAGAAGAAGTAAAAGAAGAGGAAGTTAACGAGACAACTGAAGAAGTTGTTGAAGAAACAACAGAAACTTCTGAACTTGAAGAAGCACAAGCGCGTGCGGAGGAGTTTGAAAATAAATACCTTCGTGCCCATGCAGAGATGCAAAATATTCAACGCCGTGCTAATGAAGAACGCCAACAATTACAAAAGTACCGTAGCCAAGATTTGGCAAAAGCAATCTTGCCATCACTTGATAACCTCGAACGTGCTCTTGCCGTTGAAGGATTGACTGATGATGTCAAAAAAGGTTTGGAAATGGTACAGGAAAGCTTGATACATGGTCTTAAAGAGGAAGGAATTGAAGAAATCGCAGCAGACGGTGAGTTCGATCACAACTTCCACATGGCTATTCAAACCATGCCTGCAGATGACGAGCATCCGGCGGATACCATCGCACAAGTCTTCCAAAAAGGCTACAAGCTCCATGATCGTATCCTACGCCCAGCCATGGTAGTAGTATACAACTAGGCAATTCTGACGGTAGCTAAAGCAACTCGTCAGAAAACGGCAATCGCTATGGCGTTTGCCTAGCCTCCTTACTAACTCGTCGTCGAAATAAAATCGATTTCGACTCCTCGTGTCGCAACATTCATAATCAAAACCTTGTCCGAAATGACACTAAACTATGAAAGAAAGATAAGAGGCAAGCCGGAGGCTTGCAAGGAATATATTTCCCGCCGTGGTGAAAGTTTCAGTAGCACAAGCTACTGAAGCAGGGGATTTTTGAGACAATAGGCTCAAAAATAAGTGATGAAATCCCGAAGGGAGTTGCTCACGTCCCCAACACTTAAGGGAAATATCAAAAAATAGAAAATTAACTAACAAGGAGAAAAAACATATGTCTAAAATTATCGGTATTGACTTAGGTACAACAAACTCAGCAGTTGCAGTTCTTGAAGGAACTGAATCAAAAATCATCGCAAACCCAGAAGGAAACCGTACAACTCCATCTGTAGTATCATTTAAAAACGGTGAAATCATCGTTGGTGACGCTGCAAAACGTCAAGCAGTCACAAACCCAGATACAGTAATCTCTATCAAATCTAAGATGGGTACTTCTGAAAAAGTTTCTGCTAACGGCAAAGAATACACTCCACAAGAAATCTCAGCAATGATTCTTCAATACTTGAAAGGTTATGCTGAAGAATATCTTGGTGAAAAAGTAACCAAGGCTGTCATCACAGTTCCAGCTTACTTTAACGATGCTCAACGTCAAGCAACTAAAGACGCTGGTAAGATTGCTGGTCTTGAAGTAGAACGTATCGTCAACGAACCAACAGCAGCAGCTCTTGCTTATGGTTTGGACAAGACTGACAAAGAAGAAAAAATCTTGGTATTCGACCTTGGTGGTGGTACATTCGACGTATCTATCCTTGAACT
>DBFVHV010000020.1:0-3888 GCA_048524165.1 Streptococcus sp. | reverse complement strand
ATGTCCACGAACATGGCAAGTTGCCTGTTGTCAATTTTGCGGCAGGTGGTGTAGCGACACCAGCGGATGCTGCGCTTATGATGCAGCTGGGTGCTGAAGGTGTCTTTGTTGGTTCAGGGATTTTCAAGTCTGGAGATCCGAAAAAACGTGCGGAAGCTATCGTCAAAGCAGTAACTAACTACAATCGTCCCGATATTTTGGCGCAAGTGTCAGAAGATTTGGGAGAAGCCATGGTTGGTATCAACAAGGACGAAATTGACATCTTAATGGCAGAGCGAGGAAAATAGATGACAAAAATCGGAATACTGGCTTTGCAAGGTGCTTTTGCAGAACATGAGCAGGTCTTGAAAGCACTTGGGGTTGAAACGGTTCAAATCAGAAATCGACAGGATTGGGAAGCTCACGCTGATTTAGACGGGCTCATTCTACCAGGGGGAGAGTCGACAGTCATGGGAAAACTTTTGCATGATTTAGACTTGTTTGAGCCGATTAAGACGAAAATTGATGCTGGACTACCTGTATTTGGAACTTGTGCAGGTCTGATTTTGTTGGCCAAAACCATAGTCGGCGAGCAAACAAAACATTTGGCAAGTATGGACATCAATGTTGCACGCAATGCCTATGGTCGTCAGCTGGGCAGTTTTGTCACAAATGCTGACTTTAAGGGAATTGGTGAGATTCCCATGATCTTTATTCGTGGACCAATCATTGAAACCGTTGGACCAGCAGTTGAAGTTTTATCTCAGGTCAACGGAGCCATCGTGGCAGCCAAAGAAAAACAGATGCTTGTCACCTCATTTCATCCAGAATTAACAGGTGACACAAGAGTCCATGCCTATTTTCTAGAGATGGTAACCCAGGCCAAACAAGACAAACTATAATGCTAAACTCTTCACATGATTAATCTTCCACACAAAAAAATCCAGGACCTAAGCCCTGGATTTAGGAGATTATGAAAAAGAAAAGTTTTAGGATGGTTATAGTATATAAAGCAAAGCCTAAAGTTTTCTTAAAGTGGGTGAATATTTATTTGTGAGATAAAAAAGGAAGTCATCTAAAAACGACTTCCTTTTGTGTTGAGTGGTTGCAAGCATTTTAAACCGTCATTATTGAGAAGATGTCTCTATAACCACACTAACTAATAAGTGTTCCATTTCCATCAGCATCAAAATGATAGGTTTGTCCCTTAATAGTGATGGTAATGTTTGACAAACGGGCACCTGAGTTGGCATCGTAGTAGTGGATTTTACCATCGACGGTTACTAGTTCCCCTTTAGCTTGTTTACCATTACTGTGGAAGTAGACTGGGACGTTGTCAATGGTTTGTTCACCGGTCAAGGCGTACCAGTTTGGACCAAAGTAATACCAACTACCTTCCCATTCATGGTACTGATTTTTAAGAGCAGCGCCGGTTGATTCGTTTAGATAGTAAATGTGGGTTCTGTAAGGGGTAATATCACTGTAATGCGCATAGATGAGCTCACCTCTACTTTGCATTCCGTAGTAGTATTTACGAGTAGGGAGTCCAAAATAGTAGAGTTCGCCATCGATAATTTGAACTGAGACTAATTTGCCTCCCTTACCGTCTAGATAGTACCAGTGATTATCTTTGGTTCTGACGAAACCAGCTTTTGTGACCTTTTTACCATCAAATCCGATATAGTCTCCACTATCTCCGTGACCTGTGAATTCTCCGAAGGCCTGATGGCCATCTCCAACGATAAGATTCACTTCTTCACCATGAACAATATGTGTTCCTGAGTAAACTTTTCTACCATCTGGACCAACATAATAGCGTTTGCCATCGATTTCGACGATTTGGTCACGGACAGCGGCACCTGTGTCTTTGTCATAGAAATGATCAGCATTGGCAAAAATACCTTTGGCTTGGACACCGTCTTTATTGAAATAGACCTCTACACCGTCTACGGTTTGCTGACCAACTAATTTATTGCCCTTATCATTGACATAGTACCACTTGCTATCCTTTTCGACATAGCGGTTGGTAACGAGTGCACCAGTATCTTTATCATAGTAGTGTCCATTTGGTGCAAAGTTACCCTTGATTTGTACACCATCTTTATCAAAGTAGACATTTACAAAATCAACAGTTTGGGCACCGGTTAATTTATCACCCTTATCATTGACATAGTACCATTTGCCATCTTTTTCGACATAGCGGTTGGTAACGAGTGCACCAGTATCTTTATCATAATAATGACCATTTGGTGCAAAGTCCCCTTTAACTTGAGAATAGTCATCACGGAAGTAGACATTAACATAATCTATAACTTGTTCCCCCTTTAAAGGATAACTAGAGTTATCAACATAGTACCATTTACCTCCAGCAGTAACATAACTATTTTGTGCTGTAACTGGGGTCAATTTTCCATTTTCATCAGCAATTGATGTAGGGTATCTACCATCTACAGAAATAAAAGTTAAAGCGTCGGTGAGGATAGCACCTCTTACACCGTTAATGTATTTAGAAAACTTAGCATAGTACCAGTTTCCATCAACTTGGAACAGTGGGTTTGGTCTGCCAGGGACATCATCTCTTAGCGAACCAGATTCATCAAAATAGTAGAGTTGTCCATTAATACGCTTGAATCCATGGACGACATGTCCATTTTCATCAGCATAAACGGAAGGTGTCCAGAGGTATCCTCTCAGGTACATGTATCTGATTTTACCCCAGCCATTATAGACTTTTTGACCTTGCTCATTGTAATAACTTTCAGTGCCATCGGGATTCTTGAATTTAGAATAATAGACCATGGCTGGTTGGAAGTAGTACTCTTTACCGTCGATGGTTTTAGGGCCAGTGTAGATATTACCATCATCGTCATAGTAGAAATAAATATCGTCGCTGGTTCCGTTAACATAGCGAGTACTATGATAAAGCGCAATCTTATTATTCCAAAGTTCGCCATTTTCAGGATGGAAATAATATCCTTTTCCATCAACAATCACTCTTTGTCCTTTTGTTTGAAGCCCCTTGTCATTGAAGTGGTAAGTTTTGTCTCCAATTTCTTGAAGACCAGTCATTTTTTCACCTGTCTTATCTACATAATACCAGTGGTTATCGCCAGTAGTAACAAAAGATTCAGTTGTTAGATGTCCAAGTTCACCATCATAATAATGTCCATCTTGGGCAAAGTTTCCTTTGACTTGTTTACCATCATTGTCAAAATAGACATGCTGTCCATCAATTAGGTTTGGACCAGTCAAATCCTTGTCATCTTTTTTGTAATGCCAATTGCCTTGATCATCGCTATACCATTGACCACCTGTGATATTCTTTTCAGCAGAGGATGATTGAAAACTAGGTGTATCAGTATCACTAGCGGTTGGAGACACATTCTCAGCTGCAACACTTTCACTAGTCGTTGTACTTACCTCGGAATGTGCAGTTTCAGAACTAGCTCCTTCCGAACTAGCTGTGCTTGTGACTTCAGAGCTTGGTTTTTCAGAAACAGTTTCTGTTGAAGCAACCTCTGAGGCAGCTGCTGGTGCTTCTGATACTGTAGCAGCTTCACTCGAAGCACTAGCAGGTGTGTTTTCTGTAGGTTTAGCTGTGGTTTCACTAGTTGCTGGAGCCTCGACGTCAATAGCACCTTCTTTGATGATAGCTTCAACAGTTGCTTCATTAACAGGGGTAGGCTGTTCTTCAGCTGAAGCATAGCTGAGTCCTGCAAAACACAATCCCAAAGCAAGTCCTGTCACTGCAATAGTTACCCAGTGTTTTTTAACTTTGTGAAGTTTAAAATGTACTTTCTTTTCCATGATAATTCTCCTTTCATTTTAAACTTTTTACATATCAAAAAATAAGGGCTGTCATAAGAGTTTATGAAAAGTGAGCATTGGGTAGAGTCCCTAACGATGTGG
>DBFVHV010000019.1:0-3819 GCA_048524165.1 Streptococcus sp. | reverse complement strand
TCACATCTGTATATTCTGATAATGCGTATGTAAATTTATTCAAAATTGTTTCCTTGGCAGGTGATTTTTTATACCATTCTTGATAAACATCTGCTGGCAAGCGATGATCACCAGACAAATCAATAATAGGAAAATCAGCCTGAACAAATTCTTCTGCCAATGAACTAGCGACTCCAGAAGGTGTGGCAAAGAAGACTAAGTTCGCCTTTTCCATAATCTCTTGCGCATTAAAAGCTTCTATTTTTAAATCACAAACACCTATCAGGTAGGGATACACATCAGACAATCGTCGGCCCACTTCCTTGGTTGCGTGAATTGAAACAAGTTCTGCTTTTTTATGATTATTCAAAATTTTAACTAACTCTAAACCACTATAACCAGTGATACCAACGATTGAAACTTTCATTTATGCACTCCTTTTGAATAAATATGTGATTAGTTTATTGTATTTTTATTCATTTGTCAAGAGAGAAATGCAAAAATATGAAAAAACAAGCAGTATTTTCCAACTACTTGTTTCATAAATGCTATTTAATTATCAAATAAATGCAGGTCGGCAATACGATTGACCGCCTCGACAAGACGTTTAGGATCTACTAGCAGTCCGATACGAACATAACCATCACCGGCTGGTCCAAACCCTTTGCCTGGTGCCACAGCAACATGGGCCTTCTCAAGCAAAAGATTCGCAAAACTCTCACTGGTATAACCGTCAGGCACAGGCATCCAAGCATAGAAGGAACCCCTAGATGGAAAGGCCTGCCAGCCAATCTTAGCAGCTGCTTGCGTAAAAGCATCTCGACGGCTATCATAAACCGCATTTAGTTGGGCAACAGCCTCTTCAGATTTAGGATCTAAGAGGGCTGCAATCCCAGCCTCCTGCAAAGCGGGAAAAATCCCCACAAAAAGATGGTCCTGAATAAGGTTTAAGGCTTCAATCATCTGAACATTTCCAGCCGCAAAGGCCAAGCGCCAACCAGCCATATTAAAGGTTTTCGAGAAAGTATAGAACTCAATGCCTACATCCTTAGCACCAGGAGTTGACAAAAAACTAGGATTCTCATAACCCTGATACCCCAAAGCTCCGTAAGCCAAATCACTCACCACCCCTACCTCGTAGGTATTAGCCCAGACAACCAATTTTTCATAAAAATCCTTTGTCGCTACAGCACCCGTAGGATTATTAGGGTAATTGATATAGATAAACTTAGCACGGCGAGCTGTCTCCTCAGGAATAGCTTCCAAATCTGGCAAAAAATCATTTTCAGCCGTCAAAGGAAAAGTTTCGTAGGTTACACGGCCCAGACTAACTCCCGACAAGTAATCAGGATAACCTGGATCAGGTAAGAGAAGGAGGTCACCAGGATTCATCAAAGCTAGGGGTAATTCCACAAGACCAATCTTAGCCCCACCCATAACACAAATCTCACGCTCCGAATCCAAATCAACCCCATAATGGTTCTTGTAAAAACTAGCAGCTGCTTCCTTAAAAGGACGATTACCACGAAATTGTGAATACTTGTGACTGGCAGGATTTTTCGCTGAAACACACAAGGCCTCAACAATATGGTCGTAGGTCGGTTGGTCGGGATTGCCCTGTCCAAGATTGATAACATCTGCTCCTTCCGCCACCTTGGCATTAACCTTAGCCACCAAACCTGCAAAAAACTGTTCTGGCAATGCCTTCAATAAATCAGATTCTTCAAATAACATAAGCACTCCTTAATGATACAAGTCCGTTCGACGGTCCTCAAAAACGGGAATTTGCCCTCGAACTCGGTCCACCTCTTCAAGATTAATATCAGCCGTAAAAATCCCCTCCTCATGTTCCTTAGCCTGAAAGACTATATTTCCCAGAGGATCTATAATCATAGAATGCCCTGAAAAGACATCATCTGGTCCTGCTCCGACACGGTTAACGGCTACCACAAAGGCTTGATTTTCAACCGCACGCGCCTTTAACAATATCTCCCATTGCTGCACTCGAGGTTCTGGCCACTGTGCTACCACAAAAAGCACCTTGGCTCCTTGTGCCATCTGTGTTCGCACCCACTCAGGAAAACGAATATCGTAACAAATGACACTAGCCGCTATCACACCATCAAGCTCAAAAATAGACTCCGTAGCCCCAGCAGACATATACTGGTCCTCTGCCATAAGGCCAAAGAGATGGACCTTACTGTAGGTATTGATTAGGTCCCCAGACTTGTTGTAAACATAGGTCGTGTTGTAGAATTTACCGTCTTGCTCAATAGCAACAGACCCTCCGATAATAGCTACAGCATGTTCTCTGGCAAAATGAGACAAGAGTTCTTGAGAAGACAAGCCTTCCTTATCTGCAAGCCCATCCAGTTCATCTAAAGCATAGCCGGTATTCCACATTTCAGGAAGCACAATGACATCAGGATTAGCAACAAGCGCCCTTTTCAACATCTCTTTCACATGCTTTTTATTTTCCACAGGCTGTCCGTGAGCAACATCCATCTGTACCAACGAAATTTTCATAGTAACCTCGATTCTATGTTAACCATTATAGCACTCCAAAAGACATCACAAAAATTGAAAAATTCAATCATCTGATAAAGAGAGGCTATCAAAAAAGCTGGACACATTGTCTAACCAGATTCTTTATCTCATTAAGCAATATCGACGTAACGACGAGCACCACTCACTGTCATGTATGAGAGCCATGTGTGACCATCGGCTGTCATAACCTTGTCGTAGTTAACACTCATACCCTTGTCATAGTAGGCCAACTCTGGGCTTGAAACCTTAGCTTCTGCCTTGATTGACGCACGACCTGTGAAAGTATAAGTTCCTGTTGCTGGAAGACTTGGTTTCGCAGCTGGTTGACTTACTTCTGCCTTGGCTGCTGCAATGTCAACATAACGACGGGCACCGCTTGTTGTTACGTATGACAGCCATTGACGACCATCGGCTGTCAAAACCTTATCGTAGTTAACACTCATACCTTTATCATAATAAGACAATTCTGGGCTTGAAACCTTAGCTTCTGCTTTAATCGACGCACGACCTGTGAAAGTATAAGTTCCTGTCGCTGGAAGGTTGATAGCACCTGTTGTGGCTGGTTTGCTTTCAGCAGGTTTGTTGCTAGTAGCATAATCGCCACCTTCAATACCGAAGTATTCTTCCAAACTCAATCCTGAATCGTGGATATCTTTAGCTTCTTTACCCACATAGCGGATATGCCATGCTTCTGGCATGTAGCCAGTTGAAGCTTCTTTACCTGCTTGGAAACGCACGATAAAACCATAGTTATGTGCATTGTCTTTAAGCCATTGACTAGCTCGTGCATCCTCAAGCAAGTTACCAGACTTATCTGTCAAGTCAAAGACCAAACCAGTTTGGTGTTCGCTAAATCCAGGACGTGCTGAGTAACGATCCGCAGCTGCCTGACCATCTCGACTAACATAGTTATCGTAAAGAGTCTTTTGATAGTCATAAGAACGGAAACCACTGTATGAACGTCCAACATTCAAACCTTGGTTAATCATATCGTCACGAAGACGAACAAAGGCTGCTTTAGCTGTTGGGTTTTCACCTGGGTTATAGTCCTTAGAAAGACCGTGTTTTTTATTGACAATGATAATATCATCATATTTACCACGAACACTGTAGTAAGAACCGTTATTAGTCAATTTCCCTGTCACATGAGATTCAGTGGGTTGAGGTACTGTGGCTTTAGTTTCTGTGATATAGGTTCTCTTACCATCCAACATGTAGTAAAGATGCACAGAATAGGTACCAGCATCGCCCTTGTGACTGGCTTTATCTACATGAACCTTGTAGCTACCGTCT
>DBFVHV010000018.1:0-1641 GCA_048524165.1 Streptococcus sp. | reverse complement strand
AAGAGCTAGGAAATTGATGTTAATTTGATGACAAAATCAGCTCTAGTCTATTGCTGTCATTTCCAAAAAAGAAGGTCTGCTAACCTTCTTCTTTTTAATGATTTATTTTCGTTTTCTTGCGATCAGATGAATCGGTGTTCCTTCAAAGACGAAGGCCTTGCGGATTTGATTTTCCAAGAAACGCAAGTAAGAGAAGTGCATTAATTCTTCTTCGTTTACAAAGATAACAAAGGTCGGTGGTTTAGTTGCCACTTGAGTCGCATAAAAAATCTTAAGGCGTTTCCCTTTGTCAGTTGGTGTTGGATTGATGGCGATGGCATCCATGATAACATCATTCAAGACAGCCGATGAAATTCGACGGTTTTGACTCTCACTGATGCGTTTAATCATCTCCGGCAACTTGTTAAGACGTTGCTTCGTCTCAGCCGATACAAAGATAATTGGTGCATAGCTCAAGAATTGGAACTGATCACGGATATCTGCTTCCCAGTTGGAAACGGTATGGTTGTCCTTCTTAATCGTATCCCATTTGTTAACTACGATGATAATCCCTTTACCAGCTTCATGGGCAAATCCCGCAATACGCTTGTCATACTCACGGATACCTTCTTCGGCATTGATAACCATAAGAACAATATCAGAACGGTCAATGGCACGCATAGAACGCATAACAGAGTATTTTTCTGTGTTTTCATACACCTTACCAGATTTACGCATCCCAGCGGTGTCAATCATGGTATACTCTTGACCTTCACTGTCCACAAAGTTTGTGTCAATGGCGTCACGAGTCGTACCAGCAATAGGACTGGCAATCACTCGTTCCTCACCTAAAATGGCGTTAATCAAACTTGATTTTCCGACGTTTGGACGCCCAATCAAACTGAAACGAATGATATCTGGATTTTCCTCTTCAACTTCTGTTGGGAGGTTTTCAACGATAGCGTCGAGAACGTCCCCTGTACCAATACCGTGTACAGATGAAACTGGATAGGGATCACCAAGCCCAAGAGAATAGAAATCATAGATATCTGCACGCATTTCAGGATTATCCACTTTATTTACCGCCAAGATAACAGGCTTGTTGGTCTTATAGAGAATACGGGCAACGTACTCATCCGCATCGGTCACGCCTTCCTTACCTGAAACGACAAAGACGATAACATCAGCTTCAGTCATGGCAATGTCAGCTTGGTGCTTAATCTGTTCCATGAATGGAGCATCGACATCATCGATACCACCTGTATCAATCAAACTAAACTGACGGTTAAGCCACTCAGCAGAGGTATAAATACGGTCACGTGTTACCCCTTCAACGTCTTCGACGATAGAGATACGTTCACCCGCAATTCGGTTAAATAGGGTCGACTTCCCAACATTTGGGCGACCCACGATAGCAACTGTAGGTAATGTCATATGTTTAAGTCCCTGATTAAATAGGGATTCCTTTCTTCATTTAGCAGTCTTACTTCCACCAAGGAAAGCAAACTCTCTTATTCTTTATTATTAATAGATTCAACTTAACGGCGATTAACACCCTTCAAGTGAACCTCTTTGGCAAGAAAACGAATACGCTCCATCACACGTTTGGCCTGCCAAGTCTCATCTCCTTGACGTCCATTGGATAGCTTCGCTTCTAGATCC
>DBFVHV010000017.1:0-6472 GCA_048524165.1 Streptococcus sp. | reverse complement strand
CCTACTTACGTGGGCGTGCCGATTACCACCGTAAGATGGTTCGTGCAGAGCAGGAGTGGGAAAATATCCAGCAAAATGTTACAGAAGCCCTATTTGGGAATTAACAAAGCCAACAAACTAAGATTTGTTGGTCTTTTTTTCATTATTCTCGTGTATAATGGTAGTAGTAAATATGTTATTAGGAGGTCATTATGACTACCAACACTATAGATTTATCACAACCTGTTGCAACAATCATTAAAGAGCATCCAGAGGTTACGGAATTACTGATTGACCTTGGTTTCAAGCCCTTGTCCAACCCAGCTATGCTAAATACTGTCGGTAAGGTAACAAGTCTAAAAGCTGGCTCTAAGTTAGCAAATATTCCCTTATCGAAAATTAAGCAAACCTTACTGTTCAATGGTTATGATGTCATCGGAGACTAATATGGAAAACAATCGTATTCAAATACTTAAAGAAATTCTCCTTGATTTACATCATGGAGCTAGTCCCGAAAGTGTTCAAGAGCGTTTCAATCAGCACTTCAAGGGAGTATCTGCACTTGAAATATCTATGATGGAGCATGAACTGATGGCATCTGAAGATGGGGTTACTTTCGAAGATGTAATGAGTCTCTGTAATGTCCATGCCAACTTATTTAAAGGGGCAATTGCAGATGTCGAAGTAGCAGACGCTGATCAAGAAGGCCACCCTGTCTATGTTTTCAAGCAGGAAAATCTAGCCCTACGTTCAGCTATACTTCGTATCCGTCGTATCATAGAAAACATCAGTAAACCTGAAAATGAGCCCTTTAAATCTGATTTATTAAACGGACTTAAGCATCAAATGACTTTACTTGGGCAATTCCATAATCATTATACACGTAAAGAAAAGCTTTTCTTTCCCATCATGGAGCGTTATGGTCACGATTCACCTCCAAAGGTTATGTGGGGAGTGGATGACGATATCCGAAAACTCTTTCGAGATGCAGAGGCTAAACTCCAAGAACTTCCGGACGCTGATATTGAAGAATTCTCAAACGCATTCGGAACTTTTTCGGAAGAATTTGAAGCCATGATTTTCAAAGAAGAGGCTATCTTACTTATGATTCTGCTTGAAACCTTCACACAGGATGATTGGCTTTCGATTGCCGAGGAAAGCGATGCCTACGGCTATGCAATTATAAAACCATCAGCTGTCTGGAAACCTAAGCGTGAGAGTTTTGAAGAGGACAATACGAAGACTCCTCAAGAACAGTCTAGGACAAGGACTGACGAAAACATAGGAAATACTCGAATCATCGACACCCCTGAAGGTCAATTTACTATCACCTTCACACCAAAACCAAAAAATGAAGCTGTCGCAAACAGAGAAACCACTCAGCCATTTGGAAATGGTTACCTTTCTGTTGAACAGGCTAATCTCATTCTTAATCACCTCCCATTGGAAATCACTTTTGTTAATAAAGATGATGTTTTTCAATACTACAATGATAATGTCCCGGCAGATGAGATGGTCTTTAAACGGACACCTAGTCAAATTGGACGGAATGTCGAACTTTGTCACCCTCCCAAAGTCCTTGATAAGGTCAAGAAAATCTTCGACTTACTCAGAAGTGGGGAGCGTGACCAAGTTCCAATGTGGTTCAAGTCTGAACGTTTAGGAAAATTCGTCTACGTAACTTATGCTGCTGTCAGGGATGATCAGGGGGATTTCCAAGGTGTCTTAGAGTATGTGCAAGATATTCAACCTTTCTTTGAATTGGAAAGTGAGCTAAATAGAGATATCGATTAAAAAGAAAAAGCAGTCTTGCGATTGTTTATCATTATAAAAGTTAGGAGGTTAGAGATATTGCTCTCTGCCTCTTTATGTTTCTACCTAGCTCTTTAGGATTGCATTTGATATAATTAAAAGTATGATTTCAGGAATTATTAATCTAAAAAAAGAGGCTGGAATGACCAGTCATGATGCTGTTTTTAAACTACGCAAAATATTACACGAGAAAAAAATTGGTCACGGCGGAACCCTTGATCCAGATGTTACTGGTGTTCTACCTATAGCTGTTGGAAAAGCTACTCGTGTTATTGAATACATGACTGAAGCAGGTAAAGTCTATGAAGGCGAAATCACCATTGGATTTTCGACAACTACCGAGGATGCTAGTGGAGAAGTCGTCCAAACAACTCCAATAACAGAGCTAGATGAAGTAACCGTCGATAAGGCAATGGCTAGTTTTGAGGGAGAAATCACACAAATTCCTCCTATGTACTCAGCGGTTAAGGTCAACGGCAAGAAACTTTATGAGTACGCCCGAGCTGGAGAAGAAGTTGAACGTCCCCAACGTCAGGTAAAGATTACCGAGTTTGTCCGCACCTCACCTATTGAGCTAGAAAACGGCACTGCAAGATTCACCTTCCGTGTTGCTTGTAGTAAGGGAACCTATGTCCGCACCTTATCTGTTGATTTGGGTGTAAAACTAGGCTATGCTAGCCATATGTCTGCTCTGCGTCGAACAGCTTCTGCAGGTTTAACATTAGATTCAGCCTTAAGCCTGTCACAAATTTCAGAAATGGTGGAAGCAGGAGACCAGTCCTTCCTACTCCCTATCGAATTTGGCGTTCAGGACCTCCCAGCTGTACAAGTCACTGAAGATGATGCCAAAGAAATCTCATTTGGTCGCTTTATTTCAATTGATAGCCAAGAGCCTTTGGTTGCCGCCTTTTTGGGCGACAAAGTTCTAGCTATTATGGAAAAGCGAAATCAATTCTATAAACCTAGAAAAGTATTAAGTCAATGAAAGTAACGCCTATAAACGATTATAAAGATATCCATCAGGATAAGGAAACCGTCCTAGTCTTAGGGTATTTTGATGCTCTTCATCGTGGTCACAAGGTCCTTTTTGATAAGGCACGCCAGATTGCTGATGAAAAACAGCTTGAAGTAGCTGTCCTTACCTTTAACGAGAGCCCTCAACTGACTTTCCAACGCTATAAGGATGATCTCCTTCTGCATATCACAGCACCTCAGAGACGTTGTGATCTTTTTAAAGCCTATGGCACAGATCAACTTTACTTAACAGATTTCAATAGTGATTTTGCTCGAACAAGTTCGGACGACTTCATTGCACATTATATTAAACGTCTAAAAGCTCAAGAGATCGTGGTAGGCTTCGATTACAAGTTCGGACATCATCGAACTGATACGGACTATTTAGCCCGTAATTTTTCTGGTACTGTTCATGTCATTGAGGAACAACAAAGTGATGGCGAAAAGATTTCATCAACGCGTGTTCGTCAATTAATCCGAGAAGGCAATGTCAAAGAGGCCAATAATCTCTTAGGACATGAGTTCTCTACGCGAGGTATCGTGGTACATGGTGATGCACGTGGTCGGACTATTGGTTTTCCAACAGCAAATCTAGCACCAATTGATAGGACCTTCCTACCAGCAGATGGTGTCTATGTCGCCGATGTCGTCATTGATGGCAAACGCTATCGTTCCATGACTAGTCTAGGAAAAAATGTCACTTTTGGTGGTACAGAGTTACGACTTGAAGCCAATATCTTTGATTTTGAAGGTGATATTTATGGAAAAACAATCGAAGTTTTCTGGTTAGATTATATCCGTGATATGATCAAGTTCAATAATATAGACGAGCTATGCGACCAACTGGAAGCGGATAAAAAAATCGCGGAAAAATTTTAAGAAAGCGTAGCCAAAACTAATCAAATAATGTATAATGTTTTAGGAATGTTAAAGCGAAAGGGGTGTTTGCATGGTAACTTTATTTTTATCACCTAGCTGCACCAGCTGTAGAAAGGCACGAGCCTGGTTGACAAATCATGAAGTTGCTTTTGACGAACACAATATCATCACGAGTCCATTAACTCACGATGAGTTGATGAAGATTTTGTCTTATACGGAAAATGGTACTGAAGATATCATTTCAACTCGTTCCAAAGTCTTTCAGAAGTTGAATATTGATGTTGATGATTTGACAATTAAGGAACTCATTCAATTGATTTCTGAATATCCAAATCTTCTTCGTCGACCTATCATTATGGATAACAAACGTATGCAAATCGGTTTTAACGAAGATGAAATTCGTGCCTTTTTGCCTCGTGATTATAGAAAGCAAGAACTGCGTCAAGCGACCATTCGTGCTGAAATTGAGGGTAATAATGACTAAAGGAAATTATTCCTACCCACTCGATTCATCATGGAGCACTGAGGAAATTACCACAGTGCTTCATTTTTTGAGTCAGGTAGAAAAAGCATATGAGAGCAAGGTTGATCGTGACCAGCTCTTGCAGGCCTATAAGGCGTTTAAAACAGTTGTTCCAGGAAAAGCACCTGAAAAGCAACTAGACAAGGCCTTCGAAGAAGCTAGTGGTTTTTCAACCTATCAAGCTGTCAAAGCCGCTAAAGCAAAAGAAAAAGGATTTGTAACACTTGGAAAATAAACTTGTTTTTGCCAAAGAAATCATCAAGGAAGCTGGGACGTTTATTAAAGAAAGTTTGAGTAAAACAATCACGGTAGAGGAAAAGTCTGCTTTTGATGATTTAGTAACTAATATTGATAAACAAACGCAAGATTTACTGGTAGCACGCATCAAATCAGCTTTTCCATCAGACAATATTTTTGCTGAAGAAAAAGGCATGGTCCATAATATCAAAGATGGGAACGTCTGGGTCTTGGATCCTATTGATGGTACAGTCAATTTTATCGTCCAACAGGATAATTTCTGTGTCATGATTGCCTACTACGAAGAGGGGCAAGGAAAATTTGGTCTAATATACAACGTTATGGCTGATAAGCTTTTCTATGGTGGGGGCCAGTTTGATGTGTACTGCAACGATAAATTGCTTCCACCATATGAAAGACGTCCTCTGGATCGTTGTCTAGTAGGTAGTAACGCTGCTATGTACGCTAAAAATTACCATGGCTTAAAAGAACTGATTGACAAAACTTTGGGTGTTCGAGTATATGGTGGTGCTGGTCTAAGTATGTCCAAGGTCCTTTCTGGTCAAATTTTAGCTTATTTTTCGGTTATTTACCCATGGGATTATGCTGCAGCAAGCATTATGGGAGAAAAATTAGGCTACCAACTTGAAACCATTTCTGGAGAACCACTTGATTATTCTAGTCGCCAGGCTGTGATGCTGGTTCCTAAAGATAGACTTGAAGAAATCAGGGATATTCTTAGCTCAGAAAATTAACTTTAAAAATATATACCATACTGGACAAATCAGAACAGCAAGTTCTCTTGGTTGGTCCAGTTTTTTGATAGAAAGGAAACTATGCAATTTCCATCAGATTTTATAGAAAAATATAAAGATTTACTTGGTACTGAAGCGGAGGACTTCTTTGCATCTTTTGATCAAGAAGCCGTGTCCGCCTACCGCACTAACCCCCTTAAAAAGCAGCAGAAGGACTACCCTGATCCCATTCCTGGAACACCTTGGGGCCATTACGGTAAAATTTCAGGAAAGTCTTCTGACCATGCGACTGGTTTAGTGTATTCTCAAGAACCAGCTGCTCAAATGGTTGCTCAAGTGGCAACCCCATCAAAAGGAAGCCGTGTCCTAGACTTAGCAGCAGCACCAGGCGGAAAATCCACGCACCTCCTAAGCTACCTGGATAACACAGGTCTACTTGTCAGCAATGAAATCAATCCCAAACGTAGCAAGATTCTAGTTGAGAATATTGAGCGATTTGGTGCTAAAAATGTTGTTGTGACTAATACGTCAGCTGATAAACTAGCCAAAGTTTTCAAAAATTATTTTGATACGATTGTCTTTGATGGACCATGTTCTGGAGAAGGAATGTTTCGTAAGGACCCTGATGCAATCCAGTATTGGCATAAGGAGTATCCTAGTGAATTGGCACAATTGCAGAAGGACATCCTAGCAGATGGTTTGAAGATGTTAGCCCCAGGAGGACAATTAGTTTACTCAACATGTACCTGGTCGCCTGAGGAAAATGAAGGTGTTGTCGCTTGGATTTTAGAGAATTACCCTGACCTTGAATTAGTGGCAATCCCTAAATTGAACGGGATGAGTGATGGGATTGATTTTCCAGAAACAGCTAGGATGTATCCTCACCATTTCAAAGGTGAAGGTCAGTTTGTGGCAAAATTCCAGGATAAGCGCGTGCCTGAGCAGTCACGTATCAAAGAGGGGAAATCAAACCTCAACAAGGAGCAAAAACAGCTCTGGGATGATTTTACTAAAAAACACCTTAAGACACCTCTAGACGGTATACTCCAAGTCTTTGGCGACAACCTCTATCTAGTTCCTAGGGGACTACCAGATCTTTCCAAAGTTAAAATCGCTCGCAATGGCTTGCATCTTGGTATCTTCAAGAAAAAACGTTTTGAGCCAAGTTTTGCACTTGGAATTACTTTAACATCGGATGAAGTAGCCTCAAGTATAGAGCTAACTCAAGAACAATTTGCACAGTATGTCTCTGGTAATGTGGTTACACTTGACC
>DBFVHV010000016.1:0-1755 GCA_048524165.1 Streptococcus sp. | reverse complement strand
GCAATAGACGAATTGTTAAATACAGAAATGAGCATTGATCAGGATAAGCTAGATTAGTTTAGAGTAAACGGACTGCAGAAATAGTCTATGAAGCATACAAATACTAAAAAATTATGAAATACAGTTTTAAGTTTATCATTGATTCACTTCCTGTGAAGAAGAACTCTAACAGTTCTTGGTGGGTGAAATTGTGGGTGAGAAAAGTATCGTTCCTTTTTACATATCTGTTTATTAATATGGGCTTTTCTCCAAATGGAGTATCAGTCCTGTCAATCTTTTTTGTACTAGCATCATGTATCTGCTATAGTATTTCTACGCCTGCCTGCATTTGGGTAGCTGTTGTGATGATCAACTTTTGGCTAGTACTCGATTGTGTGGATGGTAATATCGCACGTTGCAGAAAGGTTAAGACCTACTATGGTGAGTTTGTGGATGACATTGGTGGCTACTATACCGTTGCTTTCATTTATCTTGCTTTTGGCCTTTGTGCATACAATACTGGTGGTATATTGGTAGATGTTGTCAATAAGTGGATTCTAGTAGCAGGTGGTATGGCTTGTATTTGCGATATTCTTGCTCGCTTGATCAATAAGGATTATGAAAACTTTTCGCGTAACAGATCTGATTACGTTCAGCAGACCTATCTTACTGAAAACAAGAAGTCGTTGAGCTATATTCGCAGAAGAGTGGGTAAAGAACTTGGAGTGTCTGGCGCTTTCATGCCTATGACTATTCTTTGCGCTATTTTTAATGCCTACGACCTGATGGTGGTCTTCTATCTCTTGTTTAACGGATTTGCACTCCTTTCTACTAGTGTTCTGTATATCTATAAGGCAGATAAGTATGACAGGATTCATGTCAAAGAATAAGCGCCAATGACATTCCAATCTCTTGAATATCTCATTTTCCTTCCGGTAGTGTTTTTTCTTTACTGGACGGTAGGGCGTAGAAGTAGGACTTTCCAGAACGGTCTGATAGTGGCGGTAAGTCTTGTGTTCTATGGCTGGTGGGACTGGCGGTTTCTCGGACTGCTACTCCTGACGGCTTTCTCCACTTTCTTTGCTGGTTGGTGGATGGGCAAGACCTATAACCAGAAGAAATGTAAAGCCATTTTGGTGGGTACGACTGCACTTAACCTTAGTGTTCTGTTCTTTTTCAAGTACTATAACTTCTTTGTTCAGGCTTTCATTGATGCGTTCTCGCTCTTTGGTACAAACATCAACATCAGCACGCTTAAAATTTTGCTGCCTGTGGGTATCAGTTTCTACACTTTCACTGCTCTGAGCTATAGTATCGATGTGTATCAGCGGAAGGTGAGACCAACACGAGATCTTTTGGCATATCTAGCTTACGTGACATTTTTCCCAAGCATCCTCAGTGGCCCTATTAGTCGCGCTCAGAAGCAGCTTCCGCAGTACTTTGAACGACGTGATTTTGATTATGATAAAGCTGTAAATGCTTGTAATTTAATGTTAATGGGGGGGTAATGAAGCTATGTCTCGCTGACCGTTTGGGGATCTATGTCGATACGGTTTATACTAATATAACTCAACATAATGGCACGACGCTGCTCTTTACAGCCATTCTTTATACAATTCAGATTTATGCTGATTTTGCAGGATATTCGTTGATGGCTATAGGTAGCGGAAAACTCTTTGGTATCGAGCTTCAAACGAACTTCATTCGTCCGTACTTCTCAAAGACCGTTACGGAGTTTTGGAGACGTTGGCACGTCTCGCTTACTACGTGGTTTAG
>DBFVHV010000015.1:0-2244 GCA_048524165.1 Streptococcus sp. | reverse complement strand
CTGGAACAAATAAAGAAATTGCTGAGCTTCTTTATCAGGAGCAATTGGAACTTTCAAAAGAAAATAGAGACGTTGAAAGCACGGTTCAAGCCATTATCGAAGACGTTAAAGAACGTGGAGACGAGGCCCTTCGTGATTATTCAGCTAAGTTTGATAAGGTTGATTTGACTGATATCGAAGTTGGACAAGATCTTATTGATAAAGCCTTTAAGGAAATTGATCCAGAGGTTTATCAAGCCCTAGTCAATGCTAAAGAAAATATTGAATCTTACCACAAACATCAGTTGGAGGCTGGATTTGAAGACCAACCGAGTGAGGGTGTTATTCGTGGTCAAATGATTCGTCCCATCAATCGTGTGGGTGTTTATGTGCCTGGGGGAACTGCGGCCTATCCGTCCTCAGTCCTTATGAATGTCATTCCTGCCAAAATTGCTGGGGTTAAAGAGATTATTATGATTACGCCACCTCAAGAACACTTTGTTCCTGCTATCCTGGTAGCTGCAAAATTGGCTGGTGTGGACACCATTTACCAAGTCGGTGGAGCTCAAGGGGTTGCGGCCTTGGCCTTTGGGACAGAAACTCTTCCAAAGGTGGATAAGATCACAGGTCCCGGAAATATTTTCGTAGCCACTGCTAAGAAACAGGTATACGGTATTGTCGGTATTGATATGATTGCAGGGCCATCAGAGATTGGTGTCATTGCTGATAGTAGCGCTAATCCAACCTATGTGGCAGCTGACCTCTTGTCTCAAGCGGAGCATGATAAGCTAGCACGTGCTATATTGGTAACAGATTCTGAAGCCTTGGCCGATGCGGTTGAAAGTGAGATTGAACGTCAACTCAAGCTTTTACCTCGCGAGGCGATTGCGCGTCCTTCCATTGAAAATAACGGTCGTATTATTATTGCCAAAGATGCAGATGCTATGTTTGAACTCATGAACTTGGTTGCTCCAGAACATTTGGAAATTGCTATGGACAAGGCCTATGATTACCTAGAAAAAGTGGAAAATGCTGGTTCCGTCTTTCTTGGTCACTTTACCAGTGAACCCATTGGTGATTACTATGCGGGTGCCAATCACGTTCTTCCAACGACAGCAACCAGCCGCTTTTCATCAGCTTTAGGTGTGCACGATTTTGTCAAACGTATCCAATATACGCAATACGACAAGGCAGCAGTCAACAAGGCTCAACACGATATTACAACCTTGGCTTATGCGGAAGGCTTGCAGGCCCACGCCAAGGCTATTGAAGTCAGAAACGACAATGATTGAGAGAGTAGAGGAAGCAGTTATGAGACAAGCAGAAATTGAACGTAATACCTTTGAAACCAAAATTAAGTTAAGCCTCAATTTGGATGCTCAAGAACCAGTAGACATTCAAACAGGTGTCGGATTTTTTGACCACATGTTGACCTTATTTGCCCGTCATGGCCGTATGTCTTTGGTGGTGAAGGCTGATGGTGACCTTTGGGTTGATAGTCACCACACTGTTGAAGATGTCGGTATTGTCCTTGGGCAAGCTCTTAAAGAGGCCTTGGGTGACAAAGCAGGTATCAACCGTTATGGAACGGCTTTCGTACCTATGGATGAAACCCTCGGAATGGCGAGTTTAGACTTGTCTGGACGTAGCTTCTTGGTCTTTGATGCTAGTTTTGATAATCCAAAATTGGGTAATTTTGACACAGAACTGGTTGAAGAATTTTTCCAAGCTTTAGCCTTTAATGTTCAAATGAATCTCCACCTCAAGATTCTCCACGGAAAAAACAATCACCACAAGTCAGAAAGTCTCTTCAAGGCAACAGGACGTGCCTTGCGTGAAGCCATCACAGTCAATCCTGACATTCACGGCGTAAACTCGACAAAGGGGATGCTATGATTATCGTCATTGATTACGATGCGGGGAATACCGCCAATGTTCTGCGCGCTCTTGAAAAAATCGGTGTGACTGCAGAATTGTCTGCTGACAAAGAAAAAATCCTAGCTGCAGATGGTTTGATTTTACCTGGTGTAGGTGCCTATCCAACAGCCATGGCAGAGTTGGAGCGAAGAGGTTTGGTAGCTGTCATCAAAGAGGCCGTAGCAAAGGGAGTTCCACTTTTAGGAATTTGCTTAGGCATGCAGATTTTAACAGAAAAAGGACTGGAGCATGAAGAAACAGATGGTCTTGGCTTTATTCCTGGTGTTTGCCGTGCCATCCCTGCCAGTAAGGAGCAGCCTGTCCCACATATGGGGTGGAATGATTTGG
>DBFVHV010000014.1:0-4451 GCA_048524165.1 Streptococcus sp. | reverse complement strand
TAAGGTTCTTTATTCAAATATTAAAACAGCATTGTTTGTTTACAGTGAGTTTCATAAGACAGTCTCTATAGAATAGGATTAGACGATTAAAGACTCGTCATTTAAACCATCGGTATAATCTCATTTTGATATCACTTTCGTAAACTATTTGATAGATATTGCACATCAAAGCGCTATTTTTTCACTTAGGGGTTAAAATGATTAAAGTTCTTACACCTTACTTGTAAAAAATCCATTCTCGTATTATAGTATATATAAGAGATATCAAAAATTTTAATCTTTGATAAGAGCTTGTTACTTTCTCTGAGGGAAAATGAAATCTTAATGGAAAAGATTTCCATGAGAACTTAGCAAGTATAGGATTTATTTCTTATAAAAAAGTAGAAAGGGGGAGTATTTTTGAGAGCCTATAGGGAAAATGCGACTGAGGCAGCGGCTAAGGCTAAAACTGCCGAAGCGCATAATGCACATAAGTCAGCGGACTCTGATTTAGTTGATACTATAGATCTTTCTAATTTATTAACTAACCCAAAAAGTCGCTCTGACCACAGTGCCCCCTCTCTATTAGATTTTGCCAGAGCTGACGAAGCTCTCTTTGATAATCATGCTCAATCGGAAACCGTGAGGATTCCATCCAAGCAGGAGATTATTTTTCAAGGAGCAGGTTCTAAAACTCCAGACCCTGAAGTCATGGCAAACCATGTCTTTACAGGGACTAGAGATGCTAAGACTGGTTTAATTGAATGGGACAAGGACAGTTATACCTATCCTAAGGTATCGGTACCAGTTGTCCAGGGCTATTACGCTGACCAAAAGGAGGCGGGTTTTAACGTTGTCACACCATATGTGCCAACAGTAACGGAACATGTGACCTATAGGAAATTGGGACGCATAATCCCCGTGACAGAAGATGGGGAATACATTCCAGGTGCTTTGACTAAGCAGTATAACAATAACAAAAAAGATCCACGAAAGGCGGGTGAGACAGCAACACCAGCTGTTCAAGATTATATGACAGATATTAAAAGTGTAGTACCGAACAAACCAGGAGCGGACACTCCGGTTGTGTATCGTAAGATTTTCAAGAAAGCCAGCATCACTTATATCGATGAAACTACCGGTGCTTACTTGGTTAGTGACCAGTTGACCGGTGAATTAGGTGAAGCGATTGAATACGGGACAGCAACACGTATCAAGACTTTCAAGGATATGGGATATGATTTAATTCAGGACGAATTCCCTAAGGATGCCATTTTTGATGATAAAGATATTGATGATCAAGAGTGGTTCGTCCTCTTGCAACACGATGTTGCCAAGGTGGGACCTGAAAATGAACAAATTCCAGATACCCCAATTAATCCAAATAATCCAGATGGACCTAAGTGGCCATCTAAGTATGCTTACGAAAAAGAAGTAAGCTTCACAGTCTTTTACAGAAGTACAGATGGCAATGCTGATTTGCCAGAAGCTGATGTGCAAAAGGCTTATTGGGTGCGTACTCTTACCTTCGACAAGGTTACAGGTGAGCTTGTTGATGAGACAGAATGGTCACCAAACAAGACCAAGTATTATGACATCTATGCACCAGTTGTTTTAGGCTATTTTGCAGATAGAGTAGAAGTAAAAGGTAGAGAGGTTACTGAAGATAACATCGAAGAAACCATTACCTACGTTCCACTTGGTAAGATCATTCCTATTGATGCGAATGGACGCTTGATTCCAAACGTTCCAACGCCAACCTTTAACAATGATGCCAATAACCCAACCAAGGTGAGTGAGACACTTGTTCCTCACATTCCGGGTTACCGTCCAATGCAACAAAGTGTCATGCCTGAGAGCTTGACAGAGGATATTCTTGTCGAGTATGCTCCAATTCTAGAGGACGTAACGCAACCAACCTTGCAAACCGTCTTCTTCAAAGGAGCTGGCGAAGCAACACCGCCTGTTAATATCCAGTCTGACTTCACCTTCACTGGTAAGTACAACCAAGCAGAAGATACTTACACCTGGGATCAAGACAGCTATACTTTCGCTAAGGTCAATGTTCCAGTTATCGAAGGTTACTTTGCGGACAAGGCAGTTGCTGGTATGCAGGTTGTTACACCTGATAAACCAGAAGCAACAGATAGTGTTGCCTATAAAGAGCTTGGTAAGATTATCCCTGTTGATAGCTTTGGTAATCCAATCGCAGATGCAGAGCCGGTTCATTTTGCTAATGATCCTCAGGATGCTACGCAAGTTATTGAAACACCAGCGCCACAAGTTGCTGGTTACCAAGCTGAAACTGAAATGGTCTGGCCAATTGATCTCAGCCTAGATCAGACCTTGGTTTATGAGCCAATCTTGGATGATATCACGCAAGATACTAAACAAACGGTTACCTTCCAAGGTGCAGGCTACAAAGATCCAGTTATTAACATCCAAGATAGCTTCACCTTCCATGGTAAGTTTAACCAAGTCGAACAAACAAGCACTTGGGATCAAGAAAGCTTCACTTATGATGTCGTAGAAGTTCCAGTTGTTGAAGGATTCTTTGCAGATAAACGTCAAGCTGGTGGACTTGAAGTTCGCCCTGACCTTCCAGAAGTGGAAGATACAGTTACTTACACAGAGCTTGGTAAGATTATACCAGTAGATGAGTATGGTACACCTATTGAAAATGCACCTACTCCATGCTATAACAACGATCCTGAAGATCCAACCATGGCTATGGAAACAGTTGTTCCAGACGTTCTTGGTTACCTTTCAGAAAAGACCTTCATTACTCCTGAACATCCAGGTCAAGATACTCATGTTGTTTATGCTAAGGATGAGCAAAAAGCTATTATCCTTTACATGAATGAGCTTGATAAGTCAGAATTGACTCGTGATGTCGTCATCGGAAGCTCAGGCGAGAAGATTGACTACTCTACTGATGAACAAATCGCAAACTTGCTCAAACAAGGTTACGAGCTCGTCAACGATGGCTATGCAGCAGCCTTTGACCACACTTACAATGGTGACTCTGACTTTGATCAAGTCTTCGAAGTTGTTCTTCGTGAACGTTTGGTTCTTATTGATCCAGATATGCCAGCACCAGTTGCAGGTGAAGTCGTAGATCCAAACGATGTTAATAGTCCAGTTTGGCCAAATAGCGTAGAGATGCTCGAAAACCGTGCCGATGTGACACGTACAATCCAGTATGTCTTCGAAGAAGGCGGCTTGGCTTGCGACGACTACGTTGAAGTTCTTGATTTCAAACGTCTGGCTAACGTTAACCTTGTTACAGGCGCTATCAATTATGAAGCATGGTCAAGTACTCAAGCTGGCTTCTCAGCTGTTCCTTCTCCAGAGGTTGTCGGATTTACACCAGACCGTATGGAAGTAGCTGAAATGACAGATGTTTCTGTAGAAACCCCTGAAATCATGGAAGTAGTAACTTACCTCAAGGATGCTCAGAAAGCTACAGTTACTTATGTTGATGGTACAACTCGTAAGAAACTTGAAGTCGTTGACTTGCTTGGTAAATCGGGCGAAGTTATCGATTACTCAACAATCGAGCGCATCAAGTACTACAGTGATCGTGGTTATACCCTCCTTGCGGATGGCTTCACAAACGGTGTTATCTTTGATGGCGATTCACACGTTGACCAAAACTTCATGGTTACCCTTCGTCATGGTACAGTTCAAGTTGGACCAGATAACATTCAAGAAGCTGGTACACCAATCAACCCAGCTGTACCAGATGGTGCTAAATGGCCAGAACGTGAAAGCTACATCAAAGACGTGACCTTCACAGTTATCTACACATCTAGCGATGGACAAGCGGAACTTCCTGCTAACAACATCCAAACAGCTCAATGGACACGTACTTTGACCATTGATAAGGTTACAGGTGAAGAGCTCGGCTCAAGCTACTGGACTTCGAATAAAGGTCAGTTTGAAACAGTCATCACACCAGAAGTAGAAGGCTACAGCGCTGATAAGGATAAGGTTGAAGGTAAGACCGTTGGTCAACGTAACCTTGAAGAAACCGTTGTTTATATCCCATTGACAGGCGATATTAATGGTAAACCTAAGGAAGATAAAGTAGATGACATCGTTGTTGAAGAAGTTCAAGACCTAGAAGTTATCGACCAAGTCGAAGAACCTTCTAAATCACATGACGGTCCAACAACCTATGGTCCTGGGGATGATTTTGAAGCACCTGTTGCCAATCAAGCAGAAGGTACTGGCTCTAAACACAAGATGCCAATTAACCTTTCTAATGAAGATGAAGCAGGCAAAGGTAAGATTGAAGAAACCATCAACATCGCAGGCTTTACTGTATCGGTAACAGGTCTAGGACTTGGCCGCAACGGACGTAAGAAGAAAAATAAAAAAGATCACAAAGATCAAAAAGAAAAATAATCAAAAGACCTGAATCACTCAGGCATGCCCAGACAGAAAGAAAATCTCAAGTTGCTTATGGC
>DBFVHV010000013.1:0-4830 GCA_048524165.1 Streptococcus sp. | reverse complement strand
ATTTCCAGCACGGTGTCCGCCCATCCCGTCTGCAACAACGACAAGAGTAACACCAGCTTGGTTGACAAATTTATTAACAAAATCTTGGTTATTTGACCGTTTTTGGCCAATGTCCGTTAATAATGATATTTCCATAGTTTTCTTTCTGACTTGCGTCAGCATTTCCTCCTCTGTAACCCTAGGCTTTCTTACGCAACTGAGCGATAAAAAAACCATCAGTTAGATATTGTTCGGGGGTAATAGCCAAACAGCCATTGATCACGATGTCTTTGCATGGATGATCTAAGGCAACTTGCTCAAAATCAGGATGGCTCTCAAGAAAGGCTTGAATCACATCTTGATTTTCTTCAGCTATAATGGTGCATGTACTATATGTTATTATACCACCTTTGCGTAGGGTTTGACAAACACTGGATAAGATATCCAATTGCACAGACTTGAGGGACTCAAAGTCTTGGAGATCCTTATTGTATTTGATGTCTGGTTTTCGACGAATGAGACCAATCCCTGAGCAAGGAGCATCCACTAGAATCTTGTCAAAACTATCAGTCGGAAAGACTTGATGCACCTGACTAGCATCTAGTTTCTGGGTCTTAACCTTATCAGCCTGCCCAAGACGTTGTGCATTGTCTTTAATAAGAGCAAGCTTATGATCATAGAGGTCAAGAGCCATCACATGTCCACTCGTCAAGTATGAGGCCATATGAACGGTCTTACCTCCAGGTGCCGCACAGGCATCCAGGATTTCTTCTTCACCTTGAATTCCTAAAGTTGGTGCAACTAGCTGACTGGTCTCATCCTGAATGGTCAATAAGCCCTCTTTAAAATAATCAGTTCCAGCAAAATAACCTGAAGACTTAACAAGCCCAACTGGTGACAAATCTGAACGCTCAGCCCCAGTGGCCTCCGCAATTTCTTCCAAACGAGACACATCCGTCACACGAACACTGGCCTTGTTTCTCACAAAGAGACTTTGGAAAATGGCAAGGGCACGTTCTTCCCCATACTGGTCAATAAGCTTTTTCACCAACCATACAGGTAGGGAATATTGAACAGAATAGCGTTTATTGACACGTTTAATCTTGCTTGGATCTGGCAAAGGCTGGCTAGATAGTTTACGAAGAAGTGCATTCACTAGCTTCTCAGCCCCTTTTTTATTGCCTCGATTTTTGGCAATAGAGACCGCATCATTGACCACCGCATGGGCTGGAATCTTATCCAAGTAGGCCAACTGATAAAGACTCAAAAGCAAGAGGTCATAGACCCAAGCTTCAAGTTTATCACGATCCTCAATGACATGGGCTAAGATCCATTCCAAAGTAATCTTACGGGCAACAGTTCCATAAACAATTTCTGTTACCAAGGCCTTGTCCTTATCTGTTAGATATGAATTGCTCAGACGTGCATTGAGAGCAATATTTGAGTAAGCCCCTTCTTGGAAGACTTCTTCTAAGACTTCAAGTGCCTGTCCACGGGCTGTTTTTTTCCAATCATTGGCCAAAGACATCACCTACTTCAAGATTACGACCGACCCCATTAAGGAAATCAGCAATAGCCATACGAGGTTTACCTGCAGGCTGAACACTCTTAAGCGAAATAGCTCCCTGACCAGTCGCAACGACCAAACTCTTCTTAGTCTTTTCAATAATATGTCCAGCCTGTCCTTGCCCTTCTACTAATTCACCTTCATAAATTTTAAAACGTTTGCCATCAAGCAGGGTGTGGGCCACAGGCCATGGATACATCCCTCGGATTTGATTGAAAATGTCACGAGCCGTCTTGTTCCAATCAAGGCGCTCCTCTTCTGGGCTAATGTTTGGTGAAAACGTTACCTGACTGGCATCTTGAGGAACAGGTTTGATTTCTCCTGCAATATAGGCAGGCAAGGTTTCAAGCAAGAGGTCACGACCCAAGACTGCCAATTTTTCAAACATAGTACCGACATTATCTTGGTCCAGAATTGGCAAGGCCTTTTGGCTGACCATGTCACCAGCGTCCATTTCCTTGACCATTTCCATTATAGTCACACCAGCTTCTGCATCACCATTGATAATGGCATAGTGAATCGGTGCCCCACCACGGTATTTTGGCAAGAGCGATGCATGAACATTAACCGCAAAATCCATGCTATCAAGCAATTTGCTTGGCAAAAATTGACCATAAGCCGCAGTGACAATACCATCAGCTCCAAGTGACATAAGTTGGGCCATCTCTTCAGAACCTGACAACTTCTCAGGTTGATAAATTGGCAAGTCATGCGCCAGCGCTACTTCCTTAACTGGTGTCATGCGGATTTCTTTTTTACGGCCGACAGCACGGTCTGGCTGTGTGACAACAGCGACAATTTCGTAACGCCCATCTGTCAAAAGTCCCTCCAGCACTGTCGCTGAAAAGGCTGGCGTTCCCATAAATACTAATTTTGTCATATTCTTCCTTTTCTAAATTAGGTAAAATTCTGAGGTTCATGGTCGATAATCAAACGCAGATCCTTATTGTCAGGTTCCTGAGTCATATCGAGGACTTTATTAAGTGTCTCTTCCAAGCTATCCTCAAAACGATATTTGATAATAATCTGATAATGATACAGGTTATGTGTTCGGGCAATAGGTTTTGGTGTTGGTCCCAGGAAAGTCACCTTGTCCGACAAATGTTCTCTTAAATAAGCCATGACATCATAGCTCTTACGGACTACAAATTCTTCATCCTTGTGGGAAAGAGTAATCCCTACCGTATAAAAATATGGCGGGTAGGCCAACTGACGTCGAATTCCCATCTCATAGGCATAAAATCCCTCATAATCCTGTTGCTGAGCAAAACGAATGGCATAATGACTAGGGTTATAGGTCTGAATAATAACCTCCCCTTCCTTGTCCGCACGACCAGCACGACCAGCCACCTGAGTCAAAAGCTGGAAAGTGCGCTCAGCCGAACGAAAATCTGGTAAATTTAGCGACGTATCCGCATTCAAGACCCCTACCAAGGTAACATTGGGAAAATCCAAGCCCTTGGCAATCATTTGGGTTCCTAGCAGAATATCAGCCTTGCCACTTCCAAAAGCCTCTAGGAGTTTCTCGTGAGCGCCTTTTTTACGTGTGGTATCAACATCCATACGAATCACTCTGGCTTCTGGCAAAAGTTCCGTCAATTGGTCATAGGCCTTCTGTGTCCCAGTCCCATAATAACGAATCTGACGACTCTGACAGTTAGGACAGACATGAGGAATAGCTTTTTGAAAATCACAGTAGTGACAATTCATGGTCTTAGTATCCATATGTAAAGTCAGTGAAATATCACAGTTGGGACAGTCATCCACATAGCCACAATCGCGACACATGACAAATGAAGAATACCCACGACGATTCAACATCAAAACGACTTGTTCCTTACGTGCCAACCGCTCTCGAATTTTCTCCAAAAGAGGGGGCGTAAAATCACTCGCCTCTTGTCTACCTACAAAGTCCTTAAAGTCCACCACTTCAACCTGCGGAATTTTAGCCTTAGGATTTGCCCGCTCCGTCAATTCAAGAAAATGGTAGACTCCTTTCTGAGCCCTCGCTCGCGACTCAATAGAAGGCGTAGCTGAGCCAAGGACAAGAATAGCGCCATGACTCTTGGCCCTAAGCAAGGCCACATCTCGAGCATGATAGCGAGGATTGGATTCCTGCTTATAGGTCGCCTCGTTCTCCTCATCGATAATGATTGCTCCAATATTGCCCAAGGGAGCAAAGATAGCAGAACGTGCTCCTACGACAACCTTTGCTTGACCAGACCTGACCTTACGCCACTCGTCAAATTTTTCACCATCTGACAATCCTGAATGCATGATTGCTACCAAGTCACCAAAACGGGAGATGAAACGATTGGTCATTTGTGGCGTCAGAGAAATTTCTGGAACCAAGACAATGGCCGTTTTCCCCATTGCTAAGGTTCTCTCAATAAGATGCAGGTAAACCTCAGTCTTACCTGACCCCGTCACTCCTTCCAACAAGAACGGCTTTCCACCATGACCAATCTGACCTGTCATTACTTCAACAGCATGTGCTTGCTGAGCATTAAGCTCTAGAAAATCCGTCTTCTCTACCTTTTCAAAGTAGCTATCAGCACGATTGACCTCAACTTCAGTGATGACCAGAGCTCCAGCCCCAATGAAAAACTTCACCACATCTCGAGAAAAAAGTTTGTGCAGGTCTACCAACTTCCCAGACTCATTCTTTTCTAACAAGAAGTCGCGCAACTCCATCCGTTTCTTGGCTCGTTGCGAAATATCCAAAGTCTCTAAAATGCCCCTTTGAACACTATAATGCTTCTCCGTCTTTATGTTCTGCTTATCCTTGGCAATGTAATCAACCGTTACACGACCAGATTGCACCAGACGAGGAATGGCTTGACCTTGTTCCTCCGATAATTGGGAGAAGAGAATATGGTCTCGCCCCTCAAGATAAGTTTCCCTCTCCTCTTTACTCAGTTTATCAGTTGCCATGATAACTTTGTCATACTGAGAATTAAGGAGACCTGGCAACATAGACTTCAAGATGGAAATCTTATAGGCAAAAACCGTGTGTCGCATTTGGTCAGCCAAGTCCAGCTGATCCTGATTAAGAACTGGTTCATAATCCAAAAGTTCCGCAATAGGCTTCAACTCTGGAAGATTTCCTCCAGTTTCCTGCTCTTCCAAACCAATGATAAAGCCTTGCAAGAGACGATTTCCTTTACCAAAAGGGACATGGGCCCTCATACCGATAGCAATTTGACCTTGCATTGATTCGGGCACAAGGTAACTATAAGGCCTGTCCGTCTGCATCAGAGGAACATCTACAATTATTTGTGCAA
>DBFVHV010000012.1:0-9362 GCA_048524165.1 Streptococcus sp. | reverse complement strand
TATAGTTTAGCCATATCTAAAGCTATCTCCTTCTGTGATCTATAAATAACTATCTTATACTATTATAAAGAAAAGCAGGATAAAAGACAATCTAAATGAGGCCTTATTTGACAAGGTACAGACTACTCTGCTTCATACTTTTCTTTATGAGACTTTTAACTAAAAAAGCCGAATTGACTTCGACTTTTCTAGCTTATTATTTAACTGCGATGAAGTCTGCACCTTCAGCAACTAAACCAGTCGCTACTGATGAAACATCTTCGAAGTCTGCAGTGTTTGTAACGATAACCATAGTTGTATCGTCAAGACCTGCTTCAGTGATAACTGAGCTATCGAAGGTAGCTAAGACATCACCTTTTTTAACACGTTGATTTGCTTGAACTTTAGCATCAAATCCTTTACCGTCAAGTGAGACAGTGTCGATACCGATGTGGATAAGCACTTCAGCACCTTTATCAGATTTAAGACCGTAAGCGTGACCTGTTGGGAAGGCAATTTGCACTTCACCGTCAAATGGTGCAACAACTTGGTTACCTGAAGGTTTGATAGCGGCACCTTTACCCATAGCTCCTGAAGAGAAGACTGGGTCATTTACATTTTCCAAAGCTACAACTTCACCTTTAAGTGGTGCAGCAATTGTTTCAGCTTGCAATGCAACTGGAGCTGAACTTGCTGAGGCGATATCTTCAGCAACAACTTCTGTTTGAGCTTCAACCTCTTCCTCTTTATATCCAAAGATCCAAGTAAGAGCGAAACCAAGAGCAAGTGTTACAAGTACCATGATTACATACTTAAGTACTTGACCATTTAGGTAAAGAAGAGTACCAGGAACGATTGTTACACCAAATCCTGTACCAGCAAGGTTAAGGATTGATGCCAACCAACCACCAGCAGCACCAGCGATAAGACCCATGATAAATGGTTTACCGAAACGAAGGTTAACCCCGAAGATAGCTGGTTCAGTGATACCAAGTACTGCTGAAAGAGTTGCAGGGAAAGCGAGAGCTTTCAACTTAGAGTCTTTAGTTTTAACACCAACAGCAAGTGTTGCACCAGCTTGAGCAGTCATCGCAGCTGTGATGATAGCGTTAAGTGGGTCTTTACCTGTATTAGAAATAAGGTTAGCTTCAAGCAAGTTGAAAACGTGGTGAACCCCTGTAACGACGATAATTTGGTGAATACCACCTAGAACAAGACCTGCAAGACCAAATGGCAAGGCAAGAATCCACTCTGTACCAGCAAGTACGTAGCTCTCAACTGTGTGGAAGACAGGACCAATGATAAAGAGGGCCAAAGCTGACATCACAGCAAAGACAACAAGTGGACGCAAGAGAAGGTCAAGAACATCTGGAACCCATTTACGAACCCATTGTTCAAACTTAGCACCAATCAAACCTACGAAGAAGGCTGGAAGGACTGAGTTTTGGTAACCAACTACTGGAATAAAGTCAAAGAAGTAAATTGGTTTTGCAGCACCTGATGCAACATCCCAAGCATTTGGAAGAGCATTGTTAACCATCATCAATCCAAGAACCAAACCAAGAAGTGGTGAACCACCGAAAACGTTAAAGGCTGACCAACAAATCAAGGCTGGGAAGAAGGCAAAGGCTGTATCTGTCAATACAACTGTATAAGTGTAGAAATCAGTAGCAGCGAAGGCTTTAGATGTTGTACCAAAAAGAGCAAGAACTGTATCGTTATTGATGGCTCCACGGATCCCCATGAAAAGACCAGTCGCTACGATAGCTGGAAGCAATGGAACGAAAACGTCACCGAATGAACGAATGGCACGTTGGAACCAGTTCCCTTGTTTAGCAGCTTCTGCTTTTTGTTCGTCTTTAGATGCTGTTGGAAGACCTTGAGCAACGACTTCGTCGTAAATCTTGTTAACAGTACCTGTACCAAAGATCATTTGGTATTGACCTGAGTTAAAGAAAGCACCTTGAACTTTTTCAATGTTCTCAGCTTTTTCTTTATTGATTTTGTTTTCATCTTTAACCATAACACGTAGACGTGTCGCACAGTGAGCAACACTGTTGACGTTTTCACGTCCACCGAGGGCTTCGATGACTTCTTTTGCAAGTTGTTTGTTATCCATTTGCAAAATTCTCCTTAATAAAATTTGTTTTTGAAAGCGTTTTGCTATTCTCTACGATATTTATTTTAGCATCTTTCTGTCATATGTCAACCGTTTAGCATATTTTTTTATTTTCTTATTATAAATCGTTGATTTTTCTAGGTAAAACGTTTACTATATTACTAACAAATAGATTAGGAGATTACTAAATATGAATCTACCAACAGAAGTTCGTTACCGTCCATACACGGATTGGACAAACGAAGAAAAAACAAAAATTAAAGAAAATGTTAGCAAATCACCTTGGCGTGCAAGCTACCATATTGAACCAGAAACAGGACTTCTAAATGATCCAAACGGTTTTTCTTACTTTAATGGTAAGTTCCAACTTTTCTATCAAAGTTGGCCATTTGGAGCCGCTCATGGTTTGAAACAATGGGTGCATACTGAATCTGAAGATTTGGTTCACTTTACAGAAACTGGTGTCAAACTCTTGCCAGATCATGAAAATGACAGCCACGGTGCCTACTCAGGTTCTGCTTATGAAATCGGCGATAAACTTTTTATCTTCTATACAGGTAATGTCCGTGATGAAAACTGGGTTCGTGATCCACGTCAAATCGGTGCCTGGATGGATAAAGACGGCAAAATCGAAAAATTCGACAAGGTTCTTATCAAACAACCTGCTGACGCAACTGAGCACTTCCGTGACCCTCAAATCTTCGATTACAAGGGACAATTTTATGCTATCGTAGGTGCTCAAAACCATGATAAGCAAGGTTTCATCAAACTTTACAAAGCAGTTGATAATGATGTCGAAAACTGGGTTGAAGTTGGTGACCTCGACTTTGGTGGCACTGGCTCAGAATACATGATTGAGTGTCCAAATCTTGTCTTTGTAGATGGCAAACCTGTTCTTCTTTATAGCCCACAAGGTCTTGATAAAGCTGAACTTGACTATGGCAATATTTATCCTAATACTTATAAGATTTTCCAAGATTTCGACCCTGAGAAACCTGCCCTTGTTGATGGCACACCAATCATCAACTTGGACTATGGGTTCGAAGCTTATGCTACTCAAGGATTCAACACTCCTGATGGTCGTGCCCTTATTGTTAGCTGGATTGGTCTTCCAGACGTGGACTATCCAACTGACAAATACGACTACCAAGGTGCTATGAGCTTGGTTAAAGAATTATCTATCAAAGATGGCAAACTCTACCAATACCCAGTAGAAGCTATTACAAGCTTACGTGCTAGCCAAGAAGATTTCTCTGAAAAAACGGCAACAACTAACACTTACGAGCTTGAACTTAACTTCCAAGCTAACACTCAAACAGAACTTGTCCTCTTCGCAGACCAAGAAGGAAATGGCTTATCACTTACCGTTGATACTGCAAACGGAAAAGTTATTCTTGACCGTTCTAAGGCTGGTGAACAATATGCTACTGACTTTGGAACAAGTCGTAAATGCACTCTTGATGCCGGTCAAGCTGCAACAGCAAACATCTTTGTAGATAACTCAATTGTTGAAATTTTCTTCAACAAAGGTGAGAAAGTCTTCACTAGCCGCGTCTTCCCAAGTGCAGAACAAACTGGTATAAAAGTAGCATCAGGGAACGTTTCTGGTCACTACTTCGACTTAAAATACTAGGGTGATTTATGGTCGCAAAGCTTACTGACGTTGCCGAACTTGCTGGTGTGAGCCCAACCACAGTTTCTCGCGTCATAAACAAAAAGGGCTACCTCTCACAAAAAACCATTGACAAAGTACACGCTGCCATGCAGGAGCTGAATTACAAGCCTAATAATTTGGCTCGAGGTCTCCAAGGAAAATCAGCCAAACTCGTTGGCTTGATTTTTCCAAATATTTCCAACATTTTTTACGCTGAGCTTATCGAACACCTTGAGGACGAGCTCTTTAAGCAAGGTTACAAAACCATTATCTGTAACAGTGAGCATGATCCTAACAAGGAAAAGGACTATTTGGAGATGCTTGCCGCCAACCAATGTGATGGCATCATCTCGTCTTCTCACAATCTTGGTATCGAAGATTATGAAAAAGTTGAAGCTCCTATCGTTGCTTTCGACCGTAATCTAGCTCCAAAAATTCCTATTATCTCATCCGATAACTTTGAAGGGGGAAAATTAGCCGCAAGAGCTCTACTAAAGGCTGGCTGTCAGCGTATTGTCATGATTACAGGCTATGATAATTCTGACTCTCCAACAGGACTCCGACAGCTTGGTTTTAATTATGAATTGAACAAGCATGGTATTATCTGTCCTGTTCCAAATGATTTATCACTCATGCGTCGCGAGATGGAAATCAAATCGATTATTTCTCGTGAAAAACCGGATGGTATCTTTGTCTCAGATGATTTAACAGCTATCTTAGTTATGAAAGTGGCTAGGCAACTAGAACTTTCCATCCCAGATGATCTAAAAATCATCGGTTACGACGGTACTGCCTTTATCCGACATTTCTATCCGGAGCTAGCCACCATCCAACAGCCTTTGGATGAAATTGCTAAACTTTGTGTCGAAATTCTTTTGAAGAAAATCAAAGGCCAAACAGTCAATCGTGATTATGTGCTACCTGTAAATTTGATTGCTGGTGGCAGTATATAAATAAAAGTCGCAAGAAATCTCCACTTGCGACTCTTTATTAAGCTTACTTATCAAAAAAGAAGTTGAAACAGCGCTCAACTTCTTTTTCTTATGCTTCGTCTGTCACGAACTGACTAAGAACACCGTTAATGAACTTAGCAGATGTTTCATCAGAATATTTTTTGGCAATTTCAATAATTTCATTGATAGCCACACGTCCTGGTGTCTCTTCAAAAGACGTGATTTCATAAAGTCCCAAACGAAGGAGGGTACGGTCTGTCATAATCAAACGTGAGAGACTCCAACCTTCTTTCAATTTTTCTTCAATTTGACTATCCAGTTGAGGCAACTCTTCACGAACACCTGTTACTAGACTAAGGAGAAAAGATGGTAGATCAACTTCTGTTTCTTCATCAATTGGCTTGTCGTAAGTGTAAGCAAAATAGGCTTGCTCTAAAGCTTCACCACCAAACTCAAGGGCAAACAGCGTTTGAAAAGCACGCTCACGAAGGTCACGACGTGAATCTTTAAAGATATTAGTCATTCAAAAAATCCTCGTTAAACAATTCAGCCAAGTCTGGTTTTTGCGACTTTTCAGTGACAATAGATTCAACGTGAACATTTACTTCTGAAATTGACACTTCGGCCATATCATAGACAGCTGCTTTAACAGCTTTTTGAATTTCAATTGAAACCGCAGGCACATTAACGCCATACTGAAGAGAAACGTAGATATCAGCGTTTACTGTACCATCTTCCTCAGTTTGAAGATAAACACCACGTCCCAAGCTTGTTTTGCTGAGACTATCCGTAACATTTTTGTTTTGAAGGGCGTAAACACCGTCCACTTTAGTTGCGGCGATACCAGTAATCACCTCAAGAACACGAGGGGCAATTACGATTTCACCGATATTTTCTGTAGTCATCGCATATTTCCTTTCCGTTAGTTTGGAAAATAAAGCCTTCAAACCAATGGTTTGAAAGACTTAGTTGGGCTTAGGCACGTGATACGTAAGTACCTTCAGCTGTGTTGATAACCAATTTTTGACCAGCCTCGATAAAGTCTGGAACATTAACCACAAGACCAGTTTCAAGTGTTGCAGGTTTACCTGAACCTGTAACTGTTGCACCTTTGATTGATGGTTGTGTTTCAGTAACAGTCAATTCAACAGTTGTTGGTACTTGCACACCGATAACTTCTGTTCCGTAGAATTGGATTTTTACATCTGAGTTTTCAAGGATAAATTTCAATTCTTCTTGAACGTTGGCTACTGGAATTTCATATTGGTCATATGTTTCAGTGTTCATGAAGTATGCAGTATCATCCATTTGGTACAAGTATTGTGCTGGTACTGTTTCGATGATTGCTTGTTCAAATTTTTCTTCTGGACGGTAGCTAGTGTCAAAAGTTGAACCTGAACGAACATCACGCAATTTCATACGCATGATTGTGTTACCTTTACCAGGTTTGTGGTGGCTAGCTTCAAGAACTTTGATCAATTTGCCATCATTTGTTACAAAAGTCATACCCGCACGGAGTTTACTTGCTTCAATCATTATTAAATACCTCTTTGTAAAAATTATTATCAGTTTATTTTACCATAAATGACAGCATGGCTCAAATGTTTTATAGAATCAGACCTAATCCCTAGGCTTTTCCAAGGAGAACCTAGTCATCCATTCCCAAGTGTACCTCTGGAACATCATGTTGCACATAAGAGACTCCCTTTTGTTCCATCAACTCAATCGCAAAGGCGTGGGGGCGATAATTAGCCTTATAAGTAATCTTAACAATGCCAGCCTGCAGGAGAGCTTTGGTACAGTTGATACAAGGAAAATGCGTCACATAGATTTCTGTGTTTTTAGTAGAAATGCCCTCTTTGGCACACTGGATAAGAGCATTCATCTCCGCATGGACCGTACGAATACAATGACCATCTTCCATGTAGTGACCTACCTCATTACAGTTATCTGTCTCAGAGACTCCACCGTTATAACCCGTAGCAATAATACGCTTATCCTTGACCAAAACAGCACCAACAAAGGCACGATCACAGGTAGAACGCTTAGAGATCAGCTCTGCATTAGCCATAAAATAGTCTTGCCAAGATAGACGGTTTGGCATAAAGTATTCCTCCAAATCTTAGAGTACAATCAATTCCTTAGGTGCAAGCGTAATCAATTCGCAACCATTCTCTGTAATAATGATATCATCTTCAATACGAACACCGTATTTGTCAGCCAAATAAATACCTGGTTCATCCGTCAAGACCATACCAGCTTCAATAGTCTCATCAGAATTACCAAAGTAAGGAATCTCATGAATATCAAGACCGATACCGTGTCCAATACCGTGTGTAAAGTGAGCACCATAACCCGCTTCAACAATAACATCACGCGCAACCTTATCATAGTCACGACGCGTCATGCCAGCTTTAGCCGCATCAATCAAAGCTTGATTTGAACGTAAGACAATATCGTAAATTTCACGCTCCTCGTCAGTCGTTTCACCAATATGGATAGTACGAGTCATATCACTAACATAGTGATCATAGTAACAACCAAAGTCCATAGTCAAAGTTTCTCCTGACTGGATGACCTTTTCTGAAGCAATACCGTGAGGCATAGCTGAACGGTAACCTGAAGCAATGATAGACTCAAAGGAAATACCTGAAGCTCCATACTCACGCATACGGAAATCTAGGAAGTTAGCCACTTGTAGTTCTGTTGTTTGACCTGGTTTGATAAAATCAAGCACATCTGTAAAGGCACGATCTGAGATAGAACAAGCCTTACGGATAGTTGCCAATTCTTTCTCATCCTTAATCATGCGCAACTCTTCCATGAAGTTGCTTTGCGGTGACAAGGTATAGCCTTCAAAAATCGCTTGAAGACCTTGGTAATAAGCGAATGACACCTGATTGTCAAAACCGATTGTCTCAAGTTTATCTGCCCCGATAAGTTTAACGATATCTTTTAGTGGATCCTTACTTTCGATAATGTCAAAGCCATGTACAGATTGTTTGGCAATAAGAATATAACGTGAATCTGTTAAAAATAAACGACGATTCTTTGTGATAAAGACAGTTGCATTTGTCCCCCAGAAATCCGTCAAATAGTAAATATTATTTTGTCCTGTCACCAACAAGGCATCAAGGCCTGATTGGGCAAGTTTAGCATCAAATCGCTCAAGTCTACGTTGCATTATGAATTACTCCTTTGGTATTTTAGGTTAATTATACCAAATTTTCAGATTTTAAAGGACGAAATTGATACTTTAGCGTGTTTTTTTGATGAGATTAAGAAAAAGCCAGATGAAACTCTAGTCGATTAGTTCTTTAATTTCTCGACATCAAAAACAGCCATTTAGATGAATTTGGCTATAAGATTTGTAAGAAGATTTGCCAGGTTCCAAAACACTTGCTTAAGTTGAGACATCACGCTAGTAACTGACGGTTCAGAAACACTGTTTAAAGACTTATCATCTTCTTCAATCAGACTCTCAGGTGATGGTTTTGGCAATGGATTTTCAGATTTTGCCGCTACTTCAGTTGCCTCTGGCAACTCAGTTTTATCATTTTCGCTAGCAAAGACGGCCTGATAAATAGCTTGAGCATCTGGTGCACTACCAAGGTAACCTGAAACCAATTGGCCATTTTTAAGACGAATCACACTTGGAGTCCCCGGAATTCCTAACTTATCAAATAAAACCTTACGAGATTCACGATCCAAATGGTCCGAATCCGTATTGTAATAAAGAAGTTGGCCATCGATTAAAGTATTGAAATCCTTCAAAACTAGAGAATTTTGACGGCAATAGTAACAGCTTGGCCGACCTATATACAGAATATGATCACCGCCATCTTCAGTCAACATATTGGTGACATCACTGTAAGAGATTTGTATCACATTTTCAAGATTCTTTTCATAAGTTTCAACTGAAATCTCTTCAGAGCTAACACCCTCCTCAATCACTTCTGTCTGTTCTGAGTGAGAGAGCGAATTTTCCTTGATTTCACTACTAGAACCAACTTGCTCAGACACTTGCTCGGGTGCCTTCTCAGAAGAAACCTGTACATTACCTGCTTCACCATTCTCAACAAAGTCACTAGCTAGTTCGGTAGTCGCCTCCTTAGCATTTAGCTCATCTGCCGACCCACTAATTACCGCTAATTGACAAGCTCCCAAAACGAAGCTTGACATCAAAACAAATTGTATTTTTTTCATCTATTCTCCTTTTTAATACTGTATTACACCTTACTACCTACCCAAAAACAATAACAAGGGAACCATTACACTGATAACCATATCCGTCTCCTTTCCTTATTAAAAAAAACAAGGCTTTCACCCCCTGTTCAAGCTATGAATTCATTATATAAGCCAATCCAAATTAAAAATAGTGACATAAATGTCACCCTGCACAAGAAAAAATGAAAACAAAAAAGACTGAGCCAATGAGCTCAGTCTAAGTTATAAAGACAAATAGCGAAAATCATTTTTCCTTGTCCTTACTAGCTAGTCTAAGTGCAAACAATGAGACAGCCAATGAAAGTGTTGCCCAGATAAGGCTATGGTCAATAAAAGCGATACCTTCTGTAAAACTTAAAGTAGCATTCATCATGACAATAAATAGCCATACAACCACAATAACAAGGGTCAACCCATTAATAAGATTTGC
>DBFVHV010000011.1:0-3499 GCA_048524165.1 Streptococcus sp. | reverse complement strand
AGGGAGAGAGTCCGAACAATTTTGAAAAAAAGTTCGCCTCACTCCCTTATTTATAAAATGGGACTAATAAGTAACTTAAAAATTATTAATAATCATCCCTTGTAAAACTCCTCAAATCTAGAATACTATTTGAGGTCCTGTCCTACCAATAAAAAGTATGGTTACTCCCACTTCCTTATGAATAGGCTTTAGCTAATCGTTCAAGGAGTGCCTCTTTCTCCTCATCACTAGCAAAGGAAGCTTCAATCGCTGTCTTATTATGTGCATAGAAATCTTGAACGGTGCTATCAAAATGCTTGTGATAGAGTTCATATTCCTTGGTTAAGTTTGTATCAGAAACCGTACGATTGTCTGTATTAATCGTAATGTTAGCACCTGCTGCTTTCATTTTAAGGTATGGAAAATCGTTAACAGTTACTGCTGCCTTGGTCTGTAGATTACTTGTTAAACATAATTCACCCGTTACACCGTTTTTGACAAATTCATCCAAAAGTTCTGGTTCTTGAGCCAGGATAGTCGCATGGCCATTACGCTTAATTCCCATAGCAATTGACTCAGCAAGAAAAGCCGGACAGCCACACTCACCAGCATGGAAGGTCATAGGACGGTTGTAACTTTGGACTTGTTCAATAAGAGGTTTAATCGCTGCAGGTCCATAATTAAGCTCATCTCCAGCAAAATCAAAACCAACAAAGTTACTATCTCCAACTTGATTAGCTTCATCAAGAATACGAGCTGTTAAGGCTTGATCTGATTGGCGCATACCACAAACCAGTGCCTTAGCAACAATACCAAATTCTTCTTGAGCTTGACGTAAGCCTTGACAAACAGCATCAATTGTCTCAGCGACAGTCAACCCCTTATCCATAGACAATTCTGGTGCAAATCTCACTTCAATATAGATAACATTTTCTAAAGCAGCTTGTTTGGCGACATCGTAAGCAGCAATAGTTAAAGCCTCTTTAGTTTGCAGTAAGGGGCGAATATAATCAAAAGCCTCTAAATATTCTAGAAGACTCTCACAGGTAGCCGGCGCTGTCACGTGATGTTTAAGCTCCACATCATCTTCAGGCAAATCAATCTGTGCCAACTCAGCTAGGTGACGAATGGTGCTTAAAGATAATGAGCCGTCCAAATGGCAGTGCAATTCTGTTTTAGCCAACTTGTGAAAATCAATGGCAGTCATATTTCTTTTCCTCTCTAAATAATATTCTATTAATTCAGATAAAATGACTTATTATCTTACCTATAAAGAAGCAATAGGTCGTCTCCTAAAGAACGTAGTAGATTCTTGAAATGGTATCAGCATTTTGTTAGGATGTAACTATCAAGAATACAAGGAGAAACATTATGTCAGATTATATTATACCAGAAATTTGGAAAAATCCATCCTCTATGGGTGGTGCTTGGGGTGGCCTAAACCAACCTACAGCTGGCGCACGTTTTGAACAAACTCTGCCAAAAGGTGACCAACCTTTCCAACTCTATACACTTCCAACACCAAATGGTATTAAAGCAACTATTATGCTTGAAGAACTTAAAGAACTCGGTGTGACTCAAGCGGGATATGATGCTTATCGTATTAAGATTGGTGATGGTGATCAGTTTGGCTCAGACTTTGTTTCTATCAATCCTAACTCAAAAATTCCTGCTCTGATGGATTATTCTGATGAACAACCAGTGCGTGTCTTCGAATCGGCTAACATCCTTCTTTATCTTGCTGAGAAATTTGGAAAACTCATTCCAGCAGATCATGCTAAACGTACAGAAGTTCTCAACTGGCTCTTTTGGCAAACAGGGGCAGCACCTTTCCTAGGTGGCGGATTTGGTCACTTCTTCCATTATGCACCTGAAAAAATCGAATACGCCATTAACCGTTTTGCGATGGAAGCCAAACGCCAACTTGACTTGCTAGATAAAGAATTAGCAAGCAAACCTTATATTGCTGGGGATGAATACACCATCGCTGATATCGCTATTTGGTCCTGGTATGGTCGTCTTGCCCAAGATAAGATTTGGGATAAGGCTGGTATTTTCCTTGATGTAAAAGAATACAAGCACCTTCAAGCTTGGACTGAGAAGATTGCTAACCGTCCAGCAGTTAAACGCGGACTGGAAGTCGAATATAAAGATATCTAATTTTTTAACGGTTTGCCTAGGCTAACCGTTTTTCTATTATTTCGTGATATAATAGAAGCAAAATCACAAGGAGACATACATGACTTTATTTCAAGCAATTTTAGAAAAAATCAAAGCCTACGACACTATTATTATTCACCGCCACCAACGACCAGACCCCGATGCCATTGGTAGTCAGGTAGGGCTAAAAGAAATTTTAAAAACAAACTTCCCAGATAAAAAGATTCTTGCAACAGGTGTCGATGAACCCACCTTATCTTGGATTGCTGAGATGGATGAGGTGTTTGACAAAGATTATGAAGGTGCTCTTGTTATTGTTACCGATACAGCCAATACTCCGCGTATTGATGATGATCGTTATGATAAGGGTGACTTTCTTATCAAAATCGACCATCACCCTAACGATGATGCTTATGGAGACCTGCTTCTGGTTGATACCTCTGCTTCAAGTGCCAGCGAAATTGTGACCGACTGGGCTCTCACTCTTGGTCTTTCCTTGTCAGATGCTGCTGCTCGTGTTCTCTACAATGGTATTGTTGGCGATACGGGTCGATTCCTCTATCCATCTACAACACCTAAAACACTACAAATCGCTGCTAAACTTCGTGAATTTGACTTTGATTTTGCATCTATGGCTCGTCGAATGGATAGTTTTCCTTTCAAAATTGCTAAACTTCAAGGCTATGTTTTCGATAATCTTGAAGTTGATGAAAATGGGGCAGCTCGCGTCGTCTTAACTCGAAAAGTTCTTGATGACTTTAATATCACTGATGCTGAGAGTTCTGCTATTGTTGGAACTCCTGGCCGTATTGATAGCGTTGAATCATGGGCTATTTTCGTAGAGCAACCTGAGGGCCATTACCGTGTACGTCTTCGTAGTAAAAGCATTGTCATCAATGAGATTGCCAAACGCCATGACGGTGGAGGCCACCCACTTGCTAGTGGTGCCAATTCCTACAGCTTAGAGGAAAACGAACAAATCTATCAAGAAATCAAGGATACTGTTGCCCATGCAACTCACTAATCGTCGTGTTCGTCTCATGGGGACTGTGATTGATGTCTCCATCTATCATGAACAGCCAGAGCCTCTACTTGATCAAGTTGAAACGCTGCTTAATCTTTATAATAAGCGTTTTTCTGCCAATGACGACAGTTCCGAACTCATGAAAATTAACAAGGCAGCAGGCTTACATCCTGTGAAGGTTCACCCAGAATTGTTTGAACTTATTTCTCTTGGAAAATGGCATAGTTGTCAGCCGGGCAGTCACCTTAATATTGCTATTGGACCTCTCATTCAGACTTGGCGAATCGGCTTTTCTGATGCCAAGCTCCCTCTTCCTGAAGAAATCGCTCCACTCCT
>DBFVHV010000010.1:0-3392 GCA_048524165.1 Streptococcus sp. | reverse complement strand
CGTCTCAGCAAGTCTCCAGCAGCCTTCGATCAGAAGAAAATGGACTGGATGAGCAATGAGTACATTAAGAATGCGGATCTTGAGACTATCTTTGAAATGGCCAAACCATTCCTTGAAGAAGCAGGACGTTTGACAGACAAGGCTGAGAAATTAGTAGAACTCTACAAACCACAAATGAAGTCAGTGGACGAAATCGTTCCATTGACAGACCTTTTCTTCTCAGACTTTCCAGAATTGACAGAAGCTGAGCGAGAAGTCATGTCTGGCGAAACTGTTCCGACTGTACTTGAAGCCTTTAAAGCCAAACTCGAAGCCATGTCAGACGATGAGTTTGTGGTAGAAAATATCTTCCCACAAATCAAAGCGGTTCAAAAGGAAACAGGTATCAAAGGGAAAAATCTCTTCATGCCAATTCGTATCGCTGTTTCAGGTGAGATGCATGGTCCAGAATTGCCAGATACCATCTACTTGCTTGGACGTGAGAAATCTATCAAACATATTGATCAAGTTCTCGCAACACTATAAAAAACGAACCCAACATTTGTTGGGTTTTCGAATGTACATAAGCAATATGTCAGCAATCATATGATTTTAGTTAAGAGTGTTTTTGTAATATAATGATGATATAACGTAATCATATCATCATTTTCAAAACTTTAAATTAGTTTTATAATAGATTGGTAATAAAAAGTAGGGAGGAGTGAAGATTATGAGAAGATTTGGTTGGTATTTCTACTACGTCATTGGCATGTATCCATAAATTGAGGTTATAAGTCAGTTAAAGAGCTTGGGGTATCTAAGCTCTTTTTTATGTTTTATAAAGAAATTTACATGTTACATAGTCTGACAGTCAGATGAATAGTCGATGGTTCTTAACTAGGAAAAAATAGATTTATATTTTTAGCTTTTTCTAATAGGAATGATGCTAAATTATATATTTATGTTACAATAAAGTAGGTTGATTTTTGAAAGGAAAGGGGGGAGTCTAGAGATGATCGTTTTGTTTACGGTTCTACGTCTATTGGCTATTTTAATTGTTAGTCACGATATGTCAGGTTTGCTCAAAACTTGGAAGAGTAAATGTTGGTTTATCGTTGGGAGTCTCTTGCTCTCTCTATTTGTAGGAGGCATTACGGGATCGCTTTTAGCACTTCTGTTTTGCTACCTTTTCTTAAATAAAATATCGAGTAGTGAAAAGAATTCTTTTCTTTTCACCTTTTTGCCGTGGGTTTTTGTTGAAGTTACCTCTAAATTGCTTCAGCTCTACTTTTTCCCATGGATTTTTCAAATTAATTATTTACAGGTGAAAGATACCCCAGTACTCATTGCTCTATCCTATCTCTTGGTTTACCCTATTTTCCATCTGATTGTCAAGGTCTTCTTTATTGATTTTAGTGCTCTCAATGTCATGGGGAATAATCATACTTACCAAGTTAGGCAACGTTTGCTGGTTGGGGTGACCCTGGCTTACATTATCTTATCTTTAATCATTTTTTATGCCAGTAACTTTTTTCCTTATACAGGACTCTTTATTTACTTAGCCGGCAGTATCACTATTGTCTACTCTATTCTCTTCATTCTCCTCTTTGCTCAGCTGAACGTCTATTCGAAGAGAAGGGTGAAGGACCAGTTGGCTGAAGAAATGGCTAGGCACGAGGAAAGTTTAGAGGAATACAGTCACCGTCTAGAAAAACTTTATAATGATATTTCTCAGGTTAAGAAGGATTATCTCGAAGGGCTTAAGACTATGGAAGCTAGTATTCAACGTCGAGACTTGCCTGCTTTGAAACGGGAGTATGCGGAGCTTTTAGAAAAATCCGGTAATAGTTTAACTTTGTCAAATTATGAATTGTCACGCTTAATTAACTTGGAAATTACTTCACTCAAGAGTCTTTTTTCTGCCAAAGTGCTTGAAGCTGAAAACTTAGGAATTAAGGTTAATCTAGAGTTGCCAGATGTCATATCGTCAACTCAGATAGAGGCCTTAGATTTGGTTGTGATTTCTTCCGTCTTCTTAAATAATGCCATTGAATCAGCATTAGAATCGGATAATCCAACCTTAACCATATCTTTCTTTAAAAATCAGGGTTATCTTACCTTGGTTATTGATAATACAACTAGAGAAGAACGTATTCCTGTGTCAAGAATATTTGATGAAGGAGTTTCTAGTAAGGGCGAAGGTCGAGGTCTTGGCCTATCTAAAGTGGCAGATATACTGAATCGCTATCCAAAAGTAAATCTTGAGACCCGTAGTTGTGATCATCATTTCACACAGGTTCTCTCTTTTCAAGATAATTGAAGGTTGGAGATAATACTTGTGGAAAATTGGATATGAGGAAATAGAAAGGGGGAATAGCATATGCAACTTGCGATTGATGGCCTTATTGCTTTGGTTATGGTCGTTTCACATCTTGTGATTTTAGCTAGAATGGCTTATCTAGATGTTTTTACTTACCGTTATATTCCTTATGTAATAGTGGTAGCTATGGTGAAGTGGCTAGCTAAAGTCTTGTGGCAAATTGACATTCCAGATGCCATCTATCTCCTAGTCTTTATTTTCCTTGAAAAACCTCTGGCTTCAAGAGAAGAGAAGTATTTCTATGCTTTCTTTGCTCCTGTATTCTGGACTCTGTTTACAAATTTCTTCAGTTTCTATCTCTTTAGAGTTTTATTTAGTAAGCCAATCGAGCTGGTTCCAAATCATTTAGGAATTCTGGCAGTAGATTGTGTTGTTCTTCCCTTCTTTCTTGGTCTGCAAAAAATGTTTGGTTTAGATAGCTTCTTTAAGGAACCATATGAAGACTTGCAAGATAAGTATAAGAGTATGCTTCTACAGGTTGATTATATATTAATTATCAGTTATCTCCTTATTCTCTTTAAGCAGGAGATATTCTCACTCCTTTTGAGTCAGACCTATCTTCCTGGCTATCCTCAAATCTATATCTGGGTTGGTTTTCTGATATTTATGTATATCCTTGTCCGTTTTGTTTCCTACAGCAAAGATGTACGCGATAGCAAAATTCTTAGAGAACAAGAGGAGCATTTGAGGAGTCTAGAAGCCTACAACAAAAAAATCGAAACGGCCTATAAGAGTGTACGCTCTTTTAAACATGATTATGAGAATATCCTAATTAGTATGCAAACGAGTATTGATAGTGGGGATTTTGCTCTTATTGAACAAACCTATCAGGATATCTTGAAAAAGGCAGGTCAAGAACTCATTGAAGAGGGTGACGAAAATGCTTCATAATTTTAAATAGGAAATATTATCATGAACTTACAGATTTGGACCATGGTATCCCTTGAAAATAGTATTATTCAGATTATTAGTTTTCATATTACATGGTTTATTTATAAAAAACTAACAAGGAGCACATTAGCTTACTGGAAAG
>DBFVHV010000009.1:0-3996 GCA_048524165.1 Streptococcus sp. | reverse complement strand
CCATCTCAACAGAAAATGCAAAGATTGCGCGACATATCTACCAATTAATGGAAAGTCGTTATCAGAGTAATCCTGAATTGAGACATCACAACAAGACTAATCTCAAGAAAAATCGTGTTTACACTGTTTTTGTTGCTGAGAATGTCAATGACATTTTGTCTGATTTACAATTAGCAGATTCTTTCTTCGGCTTTGAAACAGGCATTGAAACGTCAATAATGGAAGATGACGAGGCTGGAAGGTCCTATTTACGGGGTGCTTTTTTGGCAACTGGAACGGTACGCGATCCTGAAAAGGGACGTTATCAATTGGAAATCTTCTCTGTCTATCAGGATCACGCAGAAGATTTAGCATCTCTCATGAAAAAATTTATGCTTGATGCCAAGGTTTTGAGCCATAAAAATGGTTTTGTAACCTATCTTCAAAAAGCTGAGGATATTATGGATTTTCTCATCGTTATTGGTGCTATGACTTCTAAGGAGATTTTTGAAGAGGTCAAAATCATGAGGGAGACCAGAAATGACCTCAATCGTGCTAATAATGCTGAGACAGCTAATATTGCTAGGACAATTAGCGCTAGCATGAAAACAATAAATAACATTATCAAGATTATGGACACGGTTGGCTTGGAGATTTTACCAGTTGAACTGCGTCAAATTGCCCAACTCCGTATTGCCAATCCAGATTACTCTATCCAGCAAATTGCTGATAGTATAGAACCTCCTCTAACCAAGAGTGGCGTCAACCATCGTCTCAGAAAAATTAATAAGATAGCAGACGATTTGTAAGTAGAAAGGAAGCTTTTATGGCTTGTACAACGATTTTAGTAGGTAAGAAAGCCTCATATGATGGCTCTACCATGATTGCACGTACTGAAGATTCTCAATCAGGCGTTTTTACGCCCAAAGAGTTCCTGGTAGTACCCCCTGAAGACCAACCACGTCATTATCAGTCTGTACTTAGCAAGTTTTCAATTGATTTGCCAGATAATCCTTTATGTTATACCTCTGTACCAGATGCTCTTGGTAAAGACGGTATCTGGGGAGAAGCTGGTATTAACTCAGCTAATGTTGCCATGAGTGCAACAGAAACAATCACCACTAATGCGCGTGTTCTCGGTGCAGACCCTCTTGTAAAAGATGGCTTTGGAGAAGAGGATATGCTGACTTTGGTCTTGCCTTATATCAAAACTGCGCGTGAAGGTGTCCTTCGCTTGGGTGAACTCCTTGAAACTTATGGCACATATGAGTCTAATGGTATTGCTTTTGCAGATACTGAGGAAATTTGGTGGTTAGAAACAATTGGTGGTCATCATTGGATTGCCAGACGTGTTCCAGACGATGCCTATGTTACAAACCCAAACCAACTTGGTATCGATCATTATGAGTTTGAAAATCCAGACGACTATCTTGCCTCACCAGATATCCGGGACTTTATCAATAAGCATCATTTGGATTTAACCTATTCTAACGAACACTTTAATCCACGCTACGCTTTCGGTAGCCAACGAGATAAGGACCGTCATTACAATACACCACGCGCTTGGGCCATGCAGAAATTTTTGAACCCGGAAAAGGACTATGATCCAAAATCATTCTTCATTCCATGGTGCCAAAAACCTTACCGCAAAATTACAGTTGAAGATGTTAAATACGTTTTGAGTCTTCATTACCAAGATACGCCTTATGATCCTTATGGCCCTCAAGGAGACGCTGTGAGTCAACGCCAATTCCGTCCAATCGGTATTAATCGTACAAGTCAAACGGCACTTTTACAAATGCGTCTTAACAAACCTTCAGAAACGACAGGTATCCAATGGTTAGCCTATGGATCAATGCCTTTCGCAACGATGGTGCCATTCTGGACTCAAGTCGGAACGACACCTGCTTATTTCCGACAAACGACAGATAAGGTTGATACAGGTAATTTTTACTGGAGCAACCGTTTGATTGCTGCAATCTGTGATCCACATTTCCAACAGCATGAAGCAGATTTGGATGATTATGTCGAAACAACTATGGCACTTGGACATGCCATGATTAATCGTGTAGATACTGCTTTGGCAAATGATGAAAGTGTTGATTTTGAAGCTGAAAATCAAAAGATTAGTGACCAGATACAGTTAGAAACAGATAAACTATTAGCAAAAGTTTTAGATGATGCAAGTAATTTGATGACGAATCGATTTTCTATGAGTGATTAAAGTTATCAAAAAAGCCTTTCCATAAAATTGGAAAGGTTTTTTCGTAGTCTAAACATTACTTGTTTTCTTTATCCAGTTTCGAGAGGAGCTGATAAAGCGTAATAAAGAAGAAAAGATTGAGTGAAATGAGAAGTCCTGACGCCCATGACAAATCACTCTCTAAAGTTCGAAGAGGTGAGTTCCAAGCAAAGTGTGCAGCAAAGGCACTACAAGCATAGAAGATACCAATAAGACGATATTTTTGATGAATGAGTTTTTGACGTGAACGCCATATCAAGATAAGCCCCATACTAAGGAAGGATGTATAAAGCCAGTGAGAAGACACTGCTCCAATACTGCGACCAAGGATTCCCGAAATCGTATAAGAAAAACCATCAGGTAAATCTGAAAGGATATATGAGAAATCCTCACTAATCTGAAAACCAAGACCTGCTGTAATAGCAACGAGTAAGAGCCCTTTGTAACTTTTTGTTGGAACCATATAGACAGCAAAGATAAATGCTGCTAGTTTGAGAGGTTCCTCAACGAGTGGGGACATTATGGCATCCTCAAAACGGTAGAAGAAATTCTTTGAAGAAAGATGGGCAGTGACCCATTCATGAGAAAATGTATTAGCATAACCAGCAATCCAACCTGTAATAAAGAGTCCGCCAATTAGAGCAAATACGAGAACAAGCGGTTTCACCTGCCATTTCTTGCCTAAGTACTGAACCAGAAATATTGCTGGAATGATGTAGCAAAGAGCAATGAGAGTTGATAGCCCAATAATTCCATAAGCCGAGCCAGACAAAGCCCCGGAAGTATATGATTGTGTATCATAGGTCAGGCCGATGGCTGACAAAAATAGAAAAATGTATAGGGTTAGTTTTCGAAACATGTATAACCTACTTTCAAAATGATACTTCCAGTATATCAAATAATTCTTTCTCTTCGAAATATTTCAATTTTTTTATTTAGGGACTTGCAAAATAAAATGAGTGTGATATACTTAACCAGTAAACTATTAACTAGTTAAGTATTTTGAAAGGAATATCATGAAAAAGAAACGCATTTTTGGCCTAGCAGGATTAGCAGCTGTTGTTCTAGCTGCTGGTGCAGGTATTTACTATACGACTAGTCAACACGATTCAAAGGGAAATGGTGATTTGAAGGTTGTAACGAGCTTCTACCCTGTTTATGAATTCACCAAACAGGTTGTTGGAGATGAGGGAGAGGTGTCTTATCTTATCCCTGCAGGTAGTGAGGCCCATGATTTTCAGCCTTCTACTAAGAATGTTGCTGATATTGAGAAGGCTGACACTTTTGTCTACCTAAATGAGAATATGGAAACATGGGTTCCAAAGGTTGAAAAAAACATTAACACCAAACATACCAAAGTCATTAAGGCAAGTAAAGGAATGGTTCTTTTGCCTGGTACAGAGGAAGAAGATCACGATCACGGTGGTGAAGAACATCACCATGAGTACGATCCCCATGTTTGGCTCTCACCAAAACGTTCTCAAAAATTAGTGGAAACTATTAGAGATGGTTTGATTGCTCAACATCCAGATAAAAAAGCAGTATTTACGACCAACGCAGAAAAATATCTAAAAAAATTACAAGCTTTGGATAAGGAATATACAGAAGCATTTAGTCAGGCAAAACAGAAGAGTTTTGTTACACAGCACTCAGCCTTTGCCTACCTTGCCTTAGATTATGGTTTGACCCAAGTACCAATTTCAGGTGTTTCAGCTGAATCTGATCCATCTGCAAAACGTATCGCTAGCCTTTCTAAGTATGTTTCGGAATATGAT
>DBFVHV010000008.1:0-2558 GCA_048524165.1 Streptococcus sp. | reverse complement strand
GTCCTCATAAGTTAATTTCATAATAAAAACACCTCAAAAGTTAGATTTTTTCTGTCTAACTTTTGGGGTGCAGTTCAAAGTACGAGGGGAGCTGTTTTACTAATAATTCCAGTTGACCAAGAGATAAATGAGGCTTGATCCAAACATATCCGCTAAAGCATGGGCTAGGAAGAATGGAAGGAGGTTTTTGACCTTGTATTTATAAAGGAAATAATAGAATAGACCAAAGACCACACCGATAACCAGAGCCCATAGCATGCCCTGATAGGTATGGAAGGACACACGGACAATGGTTGAAAAGAGCAAGACCCACCACTTATACTTCTCCTTAACCGAGGTCAAAAGTCCTAGGAAGAAAAATTCCTCGTAGAAACCGTTGAGTAGTGCATAGGCAATAGCCATAGGCGATAAGGCCATAAACTTATCAATCACAGCCATAGGGCTAATAAAGGCTAGAACCTGAGGACTAAAGTAATTATACTGACCTGACAAAGTGCTCACCATATCGGCAAATAAGCCCATGATAGCAAAAATAAAAGGTACCCAAAATAAAACAGACCACTTTAGACGAATTGGTAGTTGTTTAAAGTCAAAATGGCGTATCCAGAGATATATAATCGCTAAGACTAGGAGAATAACCTGCAAGGTGAAATTACTTGAATAGCCTGCTCCTTCACTGGCTGTATTTGTTGATGTCTCAGTAACTGTTGTCGCTACGGTCGGAGCCAAACTTGCCACATACATCTGCGTCGAACGAACAATAAACTGACCAAACATAATGAGCGTAACAATACCGATATCAAACGATCTCAGTTCCTTGAGCGGCTGCTCAGGATGAATTTTCTTGAGTAAAGTCATAGTCTCTCCTTCTTCCTCGTATCTACAACGAAAGGTCGTTTTTTCTTTAACTCTATTATAAGTAAAAATCCTTTAACTTTCCCTAAAATTTGAAGTAAAATTAGTAATCCGCTTAAAGAAAGAAAAAAGCAAGGGAAAGCATGTTTCCTTTGCTTCAGACTCGTTATTAATCATTCTTTTTAACAACACTAAATAAGACAAGGAGTTGGAAAATAGCCAAAACAAATAGGACCATAAAGCCGTTTCGACTTCCTTGTGCTGTTGCTTGCGCAAAGTCAATCTTGTGGTTAGCTTGACTCATAGCAACAATTAGAGATGCTAGTGTTGTTCCCACTGCTCCTGCAAATTGTTGGAGCGTGTTAAAGATGGCATTAGCATCGGCTCGTTGATTAAGCGACAGTTGTTTCTGTCCATTAGTCATGACATTACCAAAGGCAACCCCAACTCCCGTCATGAAAATCATGTAAAAGGCGAGAATCAAAGTATTTGAAAGGGAGAGGCCAAACAAGCTAAATAGCAACTGAGCAAGAACAATTAGACTGGCCCCAATCAAAATTGGTTTACGAGCTCCCATCTTATCTAAAATGATACCCGAGAACGGAGCGAATCCTGCACCGATAATAGCACCTGGAAGCAACATTAAGGCTGCAGAAGTTGTATTCGAGTGGTTAACCAATTGCACATAGTTTGGCAAGAGGAAACTCATCGCAAGGGATCCCAATTGGAAGGAGAAGAAAGCGATGATATGACCTGTCAGTTTATGATTTTTTAAAATAGAGAGGTTGATAATAGGCTTGTCCAATGTTGTTGAACGCCAAATCAAAACGACAAGTCCTAAGATACCAATCAAAAGCCAACCAAGTACTGAGAAACTGAAGAAGGCATGATCAGCAACCCCATGAAGGCCTAAAATCAAGCCCAAGAAAAGAAAGATGGTAGCCAGTAGACTGAGGATATCTAAAGATTCACGTTGCACCTCACTCTTTTGCTCAATTGAACGAATCCCTGCAATCAGTGAAGCCAAGAGAATAGGAAACTGGACGAGGAAGATAGAACGCCAACCAAAGTGTGCTGTCAAGAGACCACCAACAGTGGGGCCAATGGCTGGAGCAACGGCTGTGATTAGTGTCCCAACTCCCATCATGAGGCCAATCTTACGACTTGGCACCTGCTCCAAAATGATGTTAAACATGAGAGGTAGGGCAAAACCAACACCCATCCCTTGAACCAATCGTCCCAAAACAACAAAACCGAAACTAGGCGCTATAAAGTCGATGAGGACACCTAAAATAGACAAGAGATTTGCGACCAGAAAGATGGTTTTCATCCTAAACGAGCGCTTGAGATAGGCAGATAAGGGAACCACGCAAGCGACCACTAGGAGATAAATTGTTGTAACCCATTGTACGGTTGACGTATTGACTGAAAATGCCTTCATCAATACGGGAAAGGTGATGTTCATAGCTGTTTCACCAGCTACTCCACAAAATGAAAGGATTCCTGTCGCAAAGATGGCACACAGGACCTTGGTGGAGATTTTTTCGTCTGACATAAGTATTTGTTCCTCCTAGATAAACTTAAATATTACGGTAGTGTTGTAAGATTTTGAGAAAGACTTCTCTCTCTTTAGCTGAAAATTGCTGGGCAAACTCTTCTTCCTCTTTTCGAAGATAAGATTGACAGGCAGAAGCGATGTTGAG
>DBFVHV010000007.1:0-1566 GCA_048524165.1 Streptococcus sp. | reverse complement strand
TTTTAATTTACCTTATTTTATTGATGATACTTTTAATTATGCTATTCAAAATCATGAGCAAATCCCTTTCTTATCAAATGTTGACCCTTTAAATAAAGCCACTATTTTGCCCGTTCAAGAACTTAATAAGCCCATCAAAGTTGTTATTCCACTCGTAGAGCACCAAGATCTACGTGAAGACCTCATCTTTAATCTAAACAAATTGGGGTGTTTAGATCTTAGTTATCATGATATCGAAAGATGTCTTTACATTAATGCTAAGGGAGTTACCAAGGCAAGTACTGTTCTGAACCATTTCGGTAAGGATTTTGTAGCTTTTGGGAATGACCAAAATGATATTCCGCTTTTCAAGAACGCTATATATGGTGTGCAAGTTGGCGATTTTCCCTACCTAAAAGACTTTGCGGATGAAATCATTCCTGCAGTTAATACAGTAATTGCTGAAAAGATTAAACTTCTGTTTGAAAAATTCTAAACAAATGCTTAGGCTTATCCCAATATTTACAGTACAATAGTAAAAAAAGTATTGGAGGACTATCATGCCTACATTTATCGGAAAACAAGTAACAGTAGCTGAAGACAAGCAACTTCAAGTTGGAGATATCTTGCGTGACTTTAACTTGACAGCCACAGATTTGAGTCAAAAATCACTTTCAGAATTCGACGGTAAGAAAAAAGTTATCTCTATCGTTCCATCAATCGATACTGGTATCTGTTCAACACAAACACGTACCTTTAACAAGGAATTGTCAGAACTAGATGATACAGTGGTAATTACTATTTCAGTGGACCTACCATTTGCACAAGCTCGTTGGTGTGGTGCTGAAGGTCTTGAAAATGCTATCATGCTTTCTGACTACTACGACAATAGTTTCGGAAAAGAATATGGTGTCCTTATCGAAGAATGGCACTTGTTAGCTCGTGCAGTTTTAGTTGCAGATGCTGACAACAAGATTACCTATGTTGAGTATTTGGACAATATCAATTCAGATCCAAACTATGAAGCAGCAGTGGCAGCTGTTAAAAGTTTGTAATTAAGAGACTTAGGTCTCTTTTTTTGCCTTTATTACAGTTTTCACTTGCAAAAGTATTAGCTTCTTGCTATCATTGTATAGCAATACTCATCAAGGATACTAGAATATAAAAAAGGAGATCCAATGTCTGAAAAAGAAAGACCTCAACTTATTATCGATTACGAAGCTAATACAGATAAACTCGTTCGTTTAGGAGATGTTGTCGATCAATTTAAAGGAAAAGCCGTTCCTGCTAAGGCAGAACCAGGCGAGTTTGCAGTTATTAACCTATCGGATATGACAACCAACGGCATTGCCTACGATAACCTAAAGACGTTTTCTGAAGAACGCCGAAAATTATTACGCTTTCTTTTAGAAGATGGTGATGTCCTTATTGCTTCTAAGGGAACGGTTCAGAAAGTTGCTGTTTTCGAAGATCAAGGCAAGCGCGAAGTCGTCGCTTCATCAAACATCACAGTACTTCGTCCCAAAGAGAAACTTCGTGGGTTCTACATCAAATTCTTTCTTGAAACTGAGATTGGGCGTGCCTATT
>DBFVHV010000006.1:0-2993 GCA_048524165.1 Streptococcus sp. | reverse complement strand
TTATGATTTATTTAATAATAATTTTGAAATCTATAAGGATGAACTACAATATTTAGCAATTGAGCACTTATGTGTTGGACATACTTATCGTTTGTTAAATTACCCTGGGGCTACAAAACAAGATTTTAAAGACATTGTTATCTTTATGGAAAAATATTTTGGAAAACACTGGGATAAAAATAAGTATGTTAAACGTGGCGTTCAAAAAGTAAATATCAATTCATCCCTATCCTATGTTGTTCCCGTCTTTTTGAAATTTCTGAAATACGGCGGAATAATAACACTTTATGATATAAAGAGAGTTTTACCTAGTAAAAATTAATATTTCATTAATAGCAGTCCTTTGTGGCTGCTTTTCTGTTTGCAATAGGCAAAAGCCTTGTAAAATGGTATAATTGACTAGATTATAGACTTGTTAGAAAGGGGATTTATGCAACACGTATTCATTATTGGAAGCCGTGGACTTCCAGCAAAATACGGTGGTTTTGAGACCTTTGTAGAGCAATTAGTCTCCAACCAAATTTCATCCCAAGTTAAATACCATGTTGCCTGCCTTTCTGATGAAAAGGCCTATGAGCATTTTGAGTATAAGGGTGTCGATTGTTTCACAATTAAGGCGCCCAAACTAGGACCTGCTCGCGTTATTGCATATGATATGATGGCTATCAACTATGCCTTAAAGAAGATCCGTGAGCAAAATATAAAAGAACCGATTTTCTATGTTCTAGGAAATACCATAGGTGCCTTTGTTGCGCCCTTTGCTCGCAAGATTCATAAACTTGATGGCAAATTTTACATTAATCCAGATGGTTTGGAGTGGAAACGAGCTAAGTGGCCAAAGCCAGTACAAGCTTATCTAAAGTATTCTGAAAAAGTGATGACAAGATATGCTGACTTAGTTATCTCGGATAATCCAGGAATTGAAACCTATATTCAGGATGCCTATCCGTGGTCTAAGACAACTTATATTGCTTATGGAACGGACCTGGTACCGACAACACTTACAAATCAAGATACTAAAGTTAGAGATATTTATAAAACGTGGAACACTTACGAGAAAAATTATTATTTGATTCTTGGTCGTTTTGTTCCAGAAAACAATTATGAAACTGCTATTCGTGAGTTTATGAGTTCCTCAACAAAACGTGACTTAATTATTATTTGTAATCACGAGGGTAATGCTTATTTTGAGGAATTGCGTTCCAAAACACAGTTTGATAAGGATCCACGTGTGAAGTTTGTTGGAACAGTTTACGACCAAGATCTATTAAAGTATATTCGCAAAGAAGCTTTTGCCTATATTCATGGTCATGAAGTTGGTGGAACCAACCCCGGCTTACTGGAGGCTATGGCACAAACTGATTTGAATTTAGTATTAGGGGTCTCATTTAACCGTTCAGTAGCACAAGATACAGCTCGTTACTGGAAAAAAGATAAGGGCAATCTGTCGCATTTGATTGACCAAGTAGATGCTATTTCAGATTACTCTGAACTAGGTAAGTTAGCTAAGGAGAATATGAAACAGAACTTTACTTGGGAAAAAATTGTGGGTGAGTACGAGGAGTTATTTTTATCATGAAAGTAAATATCTTACTGTCAACCTACAATGGTGAGCAGTTTTTAGCGGAACAAGTAAAAAGTATTCAAGAGCAAACCTATCAGGAGTGGCAACTTCTCATTCGTGATGACGGTTCATCAGATGGAACAGTGGAAGTTATTAAACAATTGGTTGCTAAAGACCCACGTATTCACTTTATCAATGAGAATCATGTTGAGAATGTTGGTGTTATCAAAAGTTTCCACACACTACTTAAGCATAGTGAGGCAGATCTATACTGTTTCAGTGACCAGGATGATTTTTGGCTTCCTGAAAAAATTTCACTTCAAGTGGCAGAAGCCAAAAAGTATTCACAGGATAAACCTCTACTCATTTACACTGATTTAAAGGTAGTGGATGAAAATTTATCTGTCCTCCATGAGAGTATGATTCGTACTCAGTCAGACCATGCTAATACGGAGCTTATTCAAGAGTTGACTGAAAATACAGTTACTGGTGGTGTTGCTATGATTAACCATGCTTTAGCGGACTTATGGACTGGTGAGGAAAAGCATGATTTATTGATGCATGACTGGTATCTGGGTTTGCTAGCTTCTGCCTTTGGTAACCTAGTCTATATTGATGAGCCAACGGAGCTTTATCGTCAGCATAGCAGTAATGTCCTTGGAGCTCGAACTTTGCGAAAAAGGATGAAGAATTGGGTTAGACCCCACATCCTGTTCGCCAAATATTGGAGTCTTATCAAAGCTAGCCAAGATCAGGCTAGAAATTTGCTAGAACTCCCGTTAAGTTTACAGAATAAGGAAATCGTTGAAAACTTTGTGACAATTTTGGATGTTCCATTTAGAGAGCGTTTAGCACGTATCCGAAAATATGGTTACCGAAAAAATAGAGCATTTCACACAACTGTATTTACAACGTTGATTCTTACAAAGTTTGCATATAGAGGAGAAAAAGATGTTAGACTTTTTTAGTCAGAAAAATCGTATTTTATTACGAGAAATGGTTAAAACCGATTTTAAATTGCGCTATCAAGGTAGTTTAATTGGTCATTTGTGGTCTATTTTGAAACCACTTATGCTCTTTACAATTATGTACCTAGTGTTTGTTCGCTTCTTGCGTTTTGATGACGGAACACCACATTATGCTATCGGTCTCTTAATTGGTATGGTTACATGGAGTTTCTTTTCAGAAGCGACAAGTATGGGAATGATGTCAATCGTATCTAGGGGCGACTTGTTACGAAAATTGAATTTTTCGAAAGAGATTATTGTTATTTCATCTGTTGTTGGAGCTTCAATTAACTATGTGATTAACCTCCTTGTTGTCTTTGTTTTTGCTTTGGTCAACGGTGTTAATTTTTCAGTAGGTTGGCTAACTGTTATTCCATTGTTTCTAGAACTTTTCCTTTTTTCAGCTGGTATCGCCTTTGTCT
>DBFVHV010000005.1:0-2410 GCA_048524165.1 Streptococcus sp. | reverse complement strand
ATATTTAAAAAGGATAACCCTATGAAAAGAAAACATCTATCAGGAAAGAGTATTGGTATTGTTTTTGGAACCTTTGCTCCAATGCATGTAGGACATGTCGACCTCATCACAAAGGCAAAACGCGCTAATGACAACGTCCTTGTCATCGTAAGTGGCAGCAACACACAAGAGGATCGTGGGACACGCGCAGGCCTGTCGCTCAACCGACGCTTTCGTTATGTCCGTGAAGTTTTCTACGATGATGAACTAGTCGTTGTGGATAAACTGGACGAAGCCGATATGCCTCCCTATCCAGAAGGTTGGGTGCCATGGGTTAACCGCGTCAAAGAGCTGATCACTAAGCATACAGATGATCCTGAAACGATTACCTTCTATGTTGGAGAGCAAGAGTACGTAACCGAGCTCAATCGCTATTACCCTCAAGCTCAAGTAGAACTCATCGAACGTTCTATTATCAATATTTCTGCTACTGAGATTCGCGATAATCCTATGGAAAATTGGCGGTTTATCACCAAACCTTTCCGTCGCCACTTTACTCGTAAAATCCTAGTTGTCGGATCCGCCAGTGGAGGAAAAACAACCCTTGTTAAGGATTTGGCTCGCACTTACAACGCCCCTTGCTCACTTGAATATGCCAGGGAATATCAAGAAAAGTATAATGTCCGAGATGACGAGTTAGATACCAATGATTATATTCACCTCTTAACCGATCAATATGCCCAGACAGCTGAGATTATTGACAAAGGGCAACACTCAGGGCTTATTTTTGCTGACACCAACTCAACGGTCACTAAGGTATATATCGACTACTATTTGAAAGAAAACATTTCACAAGAGGAGTTCGATATGTTAGATCGACTCTATCAGGTAACCCAAGCTCGTGAAAAGTGGGATTTGATTTTTGTGATACTGCCAAAATCAAACTATGTGGATGATGGTTTCCGTGACATGACTATGGCTGATAACCAAACGCGTGATTGGTTCACCAAGCATCTCTTGGACCTACTATCACCATTCAAGAATAAAATCGTTATTTTAGGAGAAAACAGTGATAGTGACAGTTTTTTTGCTGACAACTACCATTACGCCAAGAAGGCAATTAAAGAACGTCTGCATATCGAAATCTAATGGATTGCTTCAGCAAAAGCATTTTCACTTAAAAAGAACAATATAGACTAGGAGGCTAAAAATATGTCTAAAACCTTCGAAAATTCTGGTAGCGAAAAAGACTTCCTGGAAATCTACCATAAAGAAGAAATGGATAAGTATGTCAAACCCTCAGTAACTGTAGACTCAGTCATCTTTCGCTATTTTGAAGGAAGAGTCCAAACCTTGCTTATCAAACGAAAAAATCATCCCTACATGGGAAAATACGCTCTTAGTGGTGGCTTCGTTCAGAAGCAAGAAGACCTCAACATGGCTGTCTGTCGCGAAGTCCGTGAGGAGACATCGGTTCAACTGAACCCTGATCACATCGAACAACTCATTACAGTAGGAACACCTTATCGAGATCCTCGTATGTGGACCATTACAGTAGCTTACCTCTGTTTCATGACTTTTAATGATATTCAAGTGGATAAGGCTACCGATGATGCAGCGTCTACGCATTGGTTAGATATCGCTATGGTCAATGGCAAGTTGCAGCTTACTGACGGTGACAAGACGCTGTCTCATGATGACCTCGCCTTTGACCACTGGGAAATCCTTTTGACTGCTATGGAACGTATTAAGGGAAGACTTGAATACTACCCAACTATCCTCAACATTATGCCAGAGGAAAATACCTTGACCACCTACCGTCAGCTGTTTGGGACCTTTAATGAAACATACCTTAAGATGGATTCCACAAATTTCCTACGTCGCTTTAAGCATCTTTTCCAAAAAACAGGGCACCAAGTAGCTACCAGAACCAAAAAGGCTGCTACCTACACTTATCATATCCAACCAATCTAAAGTAGGTCTTTGTTTGACAATTTACCCCTTACATAGTAGTATTAAGAAAAATTAATAAGAGGTATCGTATGAAAAGTTTTACATTAATTAGTGGGATTCTCATTACTCTCTTGGGTGTCTTTTTCTTCGCTAATCCTACTAACCTTCTTGCCATTGTTGGTTGGCTTTTTGCTCTAGTGATGCTCATTTCTGGTGTTTCGAGTCTCATGGTTTATTTCAAACGTGATAACGAGAATCGTTCCTTCTTCCAATTACTCCAGAGCGCCATTTCGATTGTTTTTGGTATTATTTTGCTATCGACATCGGCATGGGTACTCTCGGGTGTCGCTGTAACCATCATCGCTTGGTGGCTCCTTGTCTCAGCCTTTACTCAAGGCTTCCAAGCTTACCGTCAACGTCAGTTCGGTTTTTCAGGGCAACCTGCTTTGTCAATCGCCTTGATTTGTCTAGTATTTGG
>DBFVHV010000004.1:0-4380 GCA_048524165.1 Streptococcus sp. | reverse complement strand
TTAGTTGTTTGTACTCTTCTTCTGAGTATTCCTTATCCTCTATATAAGCTTGAAATCTAGGGATTTTCAAGTCTTTTTGTAGACGTTGTATTACTTCTGTTTTTGTCATAAGGACCTCTCTTTCACTCTTTATTTTACCATATTTTAAATTGTATAAAACATGTGTGTTGTTTTAATGCCTTACTTTTGATATACTGTCAAAGTTATTTAAGAAGGGAGATACTATGTCTATTATTACACTAATTTTAGCTGGGGTTGTTGCTTTGGAGCATCTTTATATTATGTATTTGGAAACTTTTGCAACACATTCAGACACAACTAGTAGAGTCTTCAATATGAGCAAAGAAGACCTTCAACGCGAGTCTGTTACAAACTTATTTAAAAATCAAGGTATTTATAATGGTTTAATCGCTGTATTCCTCTTGTATGGTATTTTTAGCAATAGTCAGCTACTTGTAACTGTTTTTGTTCTTAATGTTTTCTTTGCTGCTGTTTATGGTGCTGTAACTGCTAATAAGAAGATTATTTTTACGCAAGGTGGCCCCGCAATATTGACCTTATTTTCACTTATTATCTCATTGTTCTAGGGATTTAATTATAAGAGAAGAAAGCTACTTTATCTACCGAGATACTTTGTAGCTTTTTTGTGCTTCTGGAGTTATTTTATTGTGGAATAAATCGTAGAAGGAAGTCTGTCATTTCTTGAGGTGATTCCTTTTTGCCTTTGTTTATCCATGCTTGACAAGCACCAAAAATAGCATGAGCAAAATAAATACTGGCATAGTCTTTCTCAAATCCTTTGAGAGCTCTTTTTTCAGCTGAAGGGTCAATAAAGTCCTCAGTTATCAAACGCTGAAGTTTATGTATCAGAAAATCTTGAATTTCTTTTGAGCCATTTGTAGACAATAGAGCTGATAGGAGCTTTTCACGAGTGAGAAATTCAAAGATTTCGAGAAAGGCACCTTCTTTCTTTCCTTCATATTTATCAAAGATGTATTCTAGTTTGTGAAAAAGCTCCTTCTGATAACTATCAATCATTTCATATTTATCTTTATAGTGGGTATAAAAACTCGAACGGCTAATCCCAGCTGTTTGAACTAGACGAATAGTTGTAATCTCATTGAAATCTTGGTCTTTAAGGCATATTACCAAAGCATCTAAAAGAGCTTTTTTAGTCTGTGAACGCCTTTGATCTTTTGTCATGTATTTCTCCTTTCACACAATTTTAGACAATATGTCCAAAAAACAGTTTTTAAATATTGATTTTTAAAATTAATGAGTTTATAATTGATTATATCATAAAAATAAACACGATGTCTAAAAAGGAGAATTATGTTAGCAGAATTAAAGGCTCTTCTAAAAAGTCCAAAGCTATGGATAACCATTATTGGTGTTTCATTGATACCCGCTTTGTATAATCTAATATTTTTATCTTCTATGTGGGACCCTTACGGTAATGTGAAACATCTGCCAGTGGCAGTGGTGAACAAAGATAAGAGTGCTAGTTTTCAAGATAAGACGCTTAATATTGGTCACGATATGGTGGACAATATGTCTAAAAATAAAAATTTAGACTATCATTTTGTAACTGAAACTGAAGCACAAAAAGGAATAGAAGACGGTGATTACTATATGGTTATCACTTTCCCAGAAAACCTCTCAAGTAATGCAGCAAGTCTTTTGACAAATGATCCTAAGAAACTTGAAATTTCTTATCAGACAACAGCAGGGCATAGCTTCGTTTCTTCGAAAATGAGCGATTCTGCCATGTCTAAGTTAAAGGATACCGTTTCTAAAAATATTACGTCAACTTATGTTGGAGCTGTCTTTAGAAGTATGTCTCAACTGCAGGGTGGGATGGGAACTGCAGCGAATGGGGCCAGTCAATTATATGCAGGTGCAGGAGCACTTCAATCTGGAGGTCAGACCTTATCAAATGGTCTAGGAACTCTTGCTGGTTCTACTCAAACATTGGCGACAGGTGTTGATACCTTGAGTTCGGGCGCATCTGCCTATACTTCAGGTGTGTCAACTTTGTCAGGTGCTTTGTCACAGTTAAATAGTAACTCAGAGGCTGTTAATTCTGCTGCGGGTCAATTTGCATCAGGAGCAGAAGCTATGAATACCTTAGTTACAGGTGCTGATTCTTTGTCAACAGCGCTTAGTCAAATGGCTACAGCAACAAGTTTATCTGAAGAACAGCAAACACAGTTGTCAAGCTTGTCAACTAATTTAACTGATTTAAATACAGCAATTCAAAATCTTAATACGGCAGTAAGTAATACATCATTACCTAGTGGAACATCAACAACATCAGTAGATACAAGTTCAATAGCGACTTATCTTTCAAATATTTCTTCTGCAGCTAGTTCTATAGCTACAGCTAGTGCCACTGACAAAGCGAATGATTTGGCTGCGGTACAAGGAACAGCTGCATATCAAAGCTTGACAGCAGATCAACAAGCGGAGATTACTTCAGCAATTAGTAATGCAGGCTCTACAGCAAGTAGTTATGCTTCAACTATTGCATCAGATGTGTCAAGTATGTCAACAGCTTTGTTTAGCTTGACAGGTACGACAACAACTAGTAGTGGAGAATCAAGCAACTTAGCTTCTCTACAAACGTCTATTTCAGGCATTGCAAGTTCGGCAAATGCTCTTCTTCCTGTAGCTTCCTCAACTATATCATCAATGCAAGCTAATATTGCTAATGTTAACTCAGTACTTGTTAATCAATTATCACCTGGGGCAATTCAAGTTGCTTCAGGTGTGTCAACAGCTCAAAGTACTTTAGCTACAGGGGCAAGCAATCTCTCAACAGGTTTGTCAACCTACACTGGTGCTGTGTCAACGATTGCTAGTGGTGCACAAACTCTAGATGCTAACAGTAGTACCTTAATGAATGGATTTTCTACCCTTAAAAGTGGTACAAGTGCTCTTAATACAGGTGCCCAACAATTGGCAACTGGAGGAAACACTTTAACAAATGGATTGACAAATCTGTCAACCAATCTTTCTACCTTGTCTGACTCATTAAACAAGGCTAATCAACAGTTATCACTTGTTTCTGTAAACTCAGAAAATGCTAAGATAGTCAGTGCTCCTCTAAAAGAGAAGAAAACTGATAAGGATAAGGTTGACACTAATGGTGTGGGAATGGCTCCATATATGATTTCGGTTTCTCTTATGGTTGTAGCTCTTTCAACCAATGTTATCTTTGCTAAAAGCTTGACAGGAAGAAGCTTTACGAGTCGTTTTGACTGGGCTAAAAATAAGTTATTTATCAATGGTATTATTACAACTATGGCTGCCATTGCCCTTTATATTGCTATTCGATTTGTGGGAGTTGAACCAAATCATCCACTAGCTACATTTGGTATGATTCTCCTTGCAGCGTGGACTTTAATGGCGCTCGTTACAGCCCTTGTAGGTTGGGATGATAGATATGGTGCATTTGCTTCCATGATTCTGTTGCTTTTACAGCTAGGTTCTAGTGCAGGGACTTATCCAATTGAACTTAGTCCTAAGTTCTTTAAGGTCGTACAACCATTCTTACCAATGTCCTACTCTGTGTCAGGCCTTCGTCAAACTATTTCTATGACAGGACAAATCTCAGATCAAGTACGTATGCTAGTCATTTTCTTACTTATTTTTGTAGTTGTAGGTATTGTTATTTATAGACCAAAAACTGAGAATGTATAAACTAAAAGCCGGCTAATGTGAGCCGGCTTTTTTATGTTATTCGACAGTTATATTACCGAGATCGGAGGTGATGGTAAGTGTATTATCTTTTGAGTTCTTAAGGTTATTCGTAACATCCACCTCTCCTGAGTGACTATCTGCTTGAACATTGATAGTGTAATCTTTAAGAGCTATTTCAACTTCACCGGTTGTGACGTCAAGTTTATTGTGACCGTTAAAAATTAAGTTATTACCAGAGTATTCTCCCATTGCAATAGATAAATCTGCGTTAGTAAAAAGGGTATTATCACTATCAACACTACCAACATCAAGGTTAGCTTTTAGGTTGCTGACTATCATTTTAGTAAAAGTCAGGTCCCCCATATTTAGATTAATGTCTGCTTGTCTAACCGTGCTATTGCTTAAATCTAGATTTCCAGTTGCTAAATCAGCCTTTAAGAAATCAATCGTTTGTTTTTTAGGAAGTGTAATAATAATGGTTTGCTTTCTGACTTCCTGGTCGATAGCAGAAGAGAGGTTTATTAAATCTTTTAATCCGAAAAAGTTAATGTGTTTTTTAGAAGTCGAATCTAATTTAGAGTTGTTATCATTAATAGTTAATTGACCATCCTTTACAGTTGTGTCAATTGGATCTTTTGTTTTTTGGTAGTAAGAAAGCGTAGTTTTGTTAACGTCAGC
>DBFVHV010000003.1:0-2239 GCA_048524165.1 Streptococcus sp. | reverse complement strand
CCAGACCACCATCCATGTAGCGTTTGCCCTTGTACTCGACTATTTCAGAAACCAGAGGTAGTGCAGAACTGGCACGAAGGGCTTCCATCTGCTCAAAGACATGATCAATCTTAATATAGTCTGGTTTTCCCGTCTCAATATCTGTAGTGACCACATAAAAGGGAACACCTGACTCAGCAAAGGCTTCTTGATCAAAAACATCTAACTCCATAGGAACCTTATAATAGGAGAACTCCTTATTAACGAAGTTACCGGTTGTCAGCCATGACCAGAAACTCATGTAACGACGGTCTCCCATAAATCGCTTGTTATAGCGAAGAGCTCTTTTGGGTTGGTTAGAGAGATAATTGACACCAAAAAGCGCTCCAGCAGATACCGAAACAACTCCATCCACCTTGATCCCAGCTTCTAAAAAGGCGTCTAAAACTCCAGCTGTGTATAAGCCACGCATACCACCGCCTTCGAGGACTAAGCCTACCTTCATTCTAAAATCTCCTTTATAATTGGTTCTGCTATAACCTGATAAGCTTGTGGATTCAAGTGCAAACCATCAGTTGTGTAGTTGGCATTCAACTGTCCTTGAGCATCTGTAAGGTAATCAAAAAGATCAACATAAGTCACACCAGGTAGGACTGCTAGTTGTTGATTAAGTTCACCTACAGTGGCATTGTTTCGAATTTTAACCTTCGAAGCATGTTCCAATCTTTCACTGACGGGAAAGACACTTAGCAAGTAGATTTCTGTAAATAGAGATTCTTGTCGAACCGTCATGATAATATCGGAAATACGATTGACAATATCTTGAATGGGGTAACCTCGTCCAATGTCATTAATTCCAATTAAAATAACCAATTTACTGGGTTCCAAATCTAAAACTTGATCTTTAAGGTGTTCTAAAAGCCAAACCGAGTCTGTTCCTGCAATCCCGCGGTTAACCAATGGAAAGTCTCGACCTAAGAACTTTTTCAATGCAAAAAACTCCGTGATGGAGTCTCCTGCAAAAACAATTTGTCCCTTGTCTAACTTTTGATTTTCACTTACAAATTTAGCTAAACGCTCTTTTTGATAGGCCACAAGCTCAGGCCTAGTTGTTTCAATCATACCTTATCCTTTTTTCTTAAATATTATACGACCTACGGTAACTAAAGCTAGGAAAGTTCCAAGTCCAAGAAATAGCCAAGCAAGATTTTGAAAATCTGACTTATTGGACAAAAGAGCACCAGACAGAAGAAATGCCAATGTCAGCAAGGCTAAAACCACATTATTTAAAACTTTCTCAAAGACTTTAACCCTAGCCGAAAAGTCAATAAAATCATGGTTAAGCACAATTCGTCCGTTTAAAATCTGCTCCAAAAGCTGATGAAGACGGCGTGGAATGTTTTTCCCATTGCGAAGCAGGTAAAAGAGTTCAATCAAGATAGTCTCTTTATTTAGGGCCTGCTTAAGCATATCCGGCCCCATATTCTCTAGGAAATAATCCTTGGCCAGGGTCATAAGATCCATATTTGGTGCTAATTCTCGAAAAATACCTTCAATTTGAAGCGAAGCCTTCTCCAAAATAGTGATTTGAGAAGAAGCTTTAAGATGGTTCTTCTGGAAAATAGCCAGCAAATCTTCAAACAAATCTGTCATCGACAGACTTCCCAGGTCTACACCAGAATAACGGCCCAGCATCTGCTCCACATCCTGACTTAGAACTGCACGATTTAGACCATTATCAAACTGGGTGACTGATAGGATTGCCTTAGTCATGCCGTCAACATCTTGTGCAGTAAAACTATATAGGATATCATTTAAGGACGCACGCATCCCTACTTCCAACTCACCCATAATCCCAAAATCAATGAAATAAATCTTGCCATCACGTACCAAGAGATTTCCAGGATGAGGATCACCATGAAAATAGCCATCTTTGAAGACTTGTTTGATAAACGACAGCATAAGCTTCTTACCTACATCTTCCAAGTCATAACCAGCTTCAATCAGTTGGCCATAATGATTAAGCGGAATCCCATTGATGTACTCTTCGACTATGAGATGAGGTGTCGTGAATTCATCATAAACCTCTGGAACACCAAGACAAACCACTTTCTTATTGTTAGCCCTAAAACGTTTCATGGCCTCTGCTTCATTCCTGAAATCAAGTTCCTTGATTAGGGTTTCACGCAGATTTTCCAAAACCTCTTGAACATCGACCATGGGGATAAACTGCTTGGGTATATGCCGTGCAAGCTTAATT
>DBFVHV010000002.1:0-2367 GCA_048524165.1 Streptococcus sp. | reverse complement strand
ATATTTAACAGTTTTGTGATGTCTTAAATCAGAAAATTCATATTATTTATAATGGGTACAAAAAAACAGAATTCAAAAAAATTAAATTCTGTCAGATTTAAAATCATTAAATTGGATATAATATTAGATTATTTTAAGCTTCTACAGCTGCTTTAAGGGCATCGACCTTGTCCAATTTTTCCCATGGAAGATCGACATCTGTGCGTCCCATGTGACCATAAGCCGCTGTTTGACGGTAGATAGGACGTTTAAGATCAAGCATTTGAATGATACCAGCTGGACGCAAGTCAAAGAGATCACGGACAGCAGCTTCAAGTTTGCTTTCAGCAACTGTTGCCGTTCCGAAGGTATCAACACGGACAGAAACTGGGTTAGCAACACCAATAGCGTAAGCCAATTGTACTTCTGCTTTCTTAGCAAGACCAGCAGCTACAATGTTCTTGGCAATATAGCGAGCTGCATAGGAAGCTGATCGGTCGACCTTAGTTGCATCCTTACCAGAGAAGGCACCACCACCGTGTCTCGAGTAACCACCATAAGTATCAACAATAATCTTACGACCCGTCAAACCTGAGTCTCCTTGAGGACCACCGATTACAAAACGACCTGTTGGGTTGATAAAGAATTTGGTATCTTCATCCAAGTATTCTGCAGGAATAACTGCCTTAATGACTTTTTCAATGACATCTTGACGAATTTGGTCGTTAGTCGCTTCAGGATCATGTTGTGTTGAAATAACAACTGTATCAACACGTACAGGTCGGTCATTTTCATCATACTCAACAGTAACCTGAGATTTAGCATCTGGACGAAGGTAAGAAATCTCACCAGATTTACGCAAATCCGCCAATTTTTTAACCAATTTATGTGAAAGGCTAACTGGAAGTGGCATCAATTCTGGAGTTTCATCAATAGCGAAACCAAACATAAGACCCTGGTCACCTGCTCCAATAAGATCTAGTGGATCTTGGTCACCAGTTCCGCGAACTTCAAGTGCTTCATTGACACCCTGAGCAATATCTGGAGATTGTTCAATCAATGATGGGTGAACCCCAACAGATTCTGCTGCAAAGCCGTATTCTGCATTGTTATAACCAATTTCAGCGATAGTATCACGAACCACACGGTTAATATCCACATAAGCTGTTGTAGAAACCTCACCAAAAACATGGACAGAACCAGTGTAAACAGCTGTTTCTGCTGCCACATGGGCGTCTGGATCTTCTGCTAAAATCGCATCAAGAATGGCATCTGAAATTTGGTCTGCAATTTTATCTGGATGCCCCTCAGATACTGATTCAGACGTGAAAAGTTTACGTTCTGACATATAAAATGTCCCCCTTTTAATATGAAAAATAGTATTAGATAGCACGGGATTTAACCGCCCCCTAATAGGTAAAACGCTATACTCCTCAAAGAGCACCGCGCCGTTAAAAAGTTACAAAGAACCAGCAGCCAAGCTAGGATGACTACTGCCTTATCGGGACTTAATAACTAAATTCCATTATATCACGTTTTTCTTATCTAGTCATATAGTTATTAATTATCAAGCCTTATCAATATTTTATGGCGAGCAATTTACTGTTTTTTGTATTATACTTAGAATATGAAAACTTATGAACACGTTTATGAAATATTAGCAAAGAGTCCTGATTTTGTTACTGGAGAAAGCCTCGCCAAAGAGCTTGGTATCTCACGAACAGCCATTTGGAAAGCCATTCAGTCACTTCAGGATCAAGGTATAGTTATTACAAGTGTCCGAAAAAAAGGCTACCATTTAGAAAAGGGAGATATCCTTCTTCCTCAAGAGATTTCTAAGCAACTCAACTTTCCTGTCTACTTTAATCCCGTTTCCACTTCTACACAACTTGATGCCAAACATGGTATGGAAAAACAAAATCCTGTTCCTGCCCTTTATCTTGCGTCTAATCAAGGGGCAGCCAAGGGGCGCTTTGAACGTCACTTTCATACAAGTCCTCACGGTGGTATCTATATGAGTATTCACCTTAAGCCAAACTGTCACTATAGTGAGTTACCGCCTTATACTATGATGGTAGCCGCTGCTATTGTCAAAGCCATTCAGCGACTTACAGGCATAGATACAGACATCAAATGGGTCAACGATATCTATCTGAACAACAAAAAAATGGCCGGTATTCTTACCGAAGCCATTAGTTCTATCGAATCTGGATGTATTACAGATGTCATTATCGGCGTAGGACTTAATTTTTCAATTAGCGATTTTCCTGAAGAATTAGCTAATAAAGCAACCAGTCTTTTCCAAAATGAGCACCCGACAATCACGCGGAATCAGCTCATTTCAGAAATTTGGAAGCTCTTTTTAACCATTCCTACTACTGATTTGGT
>DBFVHV010000001.1:0-1841 GCA_048524165.1 Streptococcus sp. | reverse complement strand
GAGCGCGAAATCCCTAGATGCTTAGCTACTGATGCTTGACTCATTCCTTGTGCTTCTCGAATCTCTTTAAGTCTTTGTCCTGAAAACATAGCTACCTCCGTAAGTTAATAAACTAACATAAGTTTATCAAAAAAAGCAGTTGACTTCAAGTGAAATCAACTACTTTTATATTTCTCTTTTGTATTAATCTTTGACTAAAAATCCAAGATCATCAAGTGCCTCTTCAATATAATCTAAATCTTGTTGACTATCAGCTTCAACAAGATGATAGTGAACACCGTTGGTTAATTCAGATAGTGGTCGAAAGTCACTTGACGCTGCTTGTTCTAAAAAATGTTTAACATCTCGACGACAAGTCAACTTCAACAAGGTTTGAATTTCACCATAGACTGGATGATCAATCATGATATTTTGAATACGTCCCCCATTATCGACAATGGCTAGAAGCTCTTCTTCCATATCAATCACCGTATGATTCACTTTAAACAGTCGATGTGCATAAGAATTATCATCACTATTTTTATAAATATAACCCCTGTTAGTTGAGATAATTTGAGCACCATCTGCTCGCAAAAGTGCAATATCTTGGACAATGATTTGACGAGTAACACCGAAACGTTCTGCCAAACTCTGCCCATTAATCGCTTCTTTAGACTGCTTTAATAGGGTCAATAAGTCTTGCTTGCGATTTAAAGTCATAGACTAAACAACTCCTCTTACAACTATCGAATTTTTCGAATACTTTTGAAAATCGTTAATGCTATAACATAGTCTATCATACTATGAACAATAGTACCAAATCCAACTAAAACGAATAAGACATAAAATAGTTTTTGGAAGTCCTCTCCCGTTACTGAATAAAAAATCACACAAGCAATAACTTCACCTATGGCATGGATAAGTCCTAAAACAAAGTTGAAAAGCAATGATGATTTATGGTTTTCTATCGTTTGTGGAAATTTTTTCAAATAAAGTGCGCCTAAAAAGCCAAATATAATATGAGAAAAGGCTCTAAAAACAACCACAATCGGATAGCCAGCCATAAAGTATCCCAAACTAGAAGCTAAGATAACAAAAGCAGTTACCCAGGGAGATATAAACATAGCTAGAAATATTGGAACATGACTCCCCAAAGTATACGAAGCCGGTGGAATGATTAATTTTATTGGCATAATACTTGGGATAAGGATAGCAATCGCAGTTAACAAAGCTGCAAAGGTCATTTCTTGAATTCTTTTTTTCGGTTTCATAATCTTCTCCTTTTTTCTGTATATACATTAGTATATTACATTGTATACACCTATATGTCAATATGCCATAAAAAAACTAGAGCCATAAGCTCTAGTCCTTTCTTATTTACGTTTTTTCTTAGCTTTCTTCATCTTGTTAGCTTGACGCTTCATCGCATGTTTCATGGCAAATGAACCGACCTTACCTTTAAGACCACCACCAAGCATTTGGCTTAAATCCATATTTCCAAGATCTGGCATACCAGCGCCACCCATCATGCCTTCAAGAGCAGACATGTCCATATTCCCCATATCAGGCATATTTGGCATGTTTTTTGGCAGATTATTTGGGTTAAGACCCATTTGACGCATCATTTGCTCCATATCGCCAGACATAACGCCTTGCATCATTTGTTTGGCTTGATTGAAGTCTTTAATAAACTTGTTTACTTCGATGAAGGTATTCCCTGAACCATTGGCAATACGGCGACGACGACTTGGGGTCAAGAGATCTGGATTTTCACGTTCTTCTGGTGTCATTGATGATACAATGGCACGCTTGCGAGCAATCTGCTTTTCGTCTACTTTAACATTAGCCAAGGCTGGATTGTT